>JALSJE010000001.1 GCA_026989495.1 Gammaproteobacteria bacterium
GCCCGGCGGCCGTGAGCCGGGCGCGGGCACGACGCTCCTGCGCCTCGTGCACCTGCACCGCGAGCATGAGGTCGCGCTGCATCTGACGCTCGACGTGATCGGCCACCAGCACGTAGCCGATGAGGGCGGCGCCACCCAGCACCAGCACCACCAGGCCGAGGACGAAGAGCGTGTTGCGCTGCTCGATGCTCACCGGCTCAGCCCCCGCCCCTCACCCGCAGCACGAGCCGGAGCGGCGGCGGGCTCGTGACGGCGTCGGCCTCCACCTCCAGGGTGTCGGCGCCCACCGCCGCGACCCGGAGCCGCCACCGGCCCGGCGCGAGGCCAGTCAGGCGGAAGCGGCCCCCGCCCTGCAGGACCGCCACGTAGGGCGTATCCAGCACGTCCAGGCTCAGGTACATGCTCGCGTGGATGCGGCAGAAGACGTGCCAGGTGCCGGGCTCGTCGAAGCGGAAGCGCGCGCTCGCGCCGGCGCTGCCGCGCGGGGCGAGCCGGCGGCGGAAAGGGCGCACCGTGGAAAGCGAGAAGATCTCGTGGTAGAGGCGATCGGCGTTGCGCACCACCAGCGTGTCGCCCCGGCGCAGCACCCGGTAGAGGGGCTCGAAGCGGCGGTGGCGGACGAGGGCCACCACCGTGCGCGGGGCCGGACGGGGCACGGGCTGGCCCTCCAGGGGGAAGGCCGCCACGCTCACGGTCACCGTCCCCGCCTCCGGAAGCCCCCCGAAGCGCGCCCCGCCTTCCAGCACCACCTCGCCCCGCAGCTCGGCCCCCGTGGCGGTGGCGGCGGCCGCGGCCAGCAGGCCGGCGAGCAGCCCGCGGCGAACCCCCTCAGTCCGGATGATCCGGGTCACAGGAGCCCTCCCGGACCCAGACCCCGTTGGTGCAGCGCAGCAGGTCGACGCCCGTGCACACGAAGCGTCCGTTCTCGTAGGCGACCCCGTTGAACCAGCAGACCGGGGCCTCGCTGATGGCGGCGCCCTCGGGGATGTCCGGGGCATCCCCGGTGTCGGCGACGATGGGCGAGGTCTTCAGGTCCGGCAGGGGCACGCCCACGTAGGGGGCCCGGATCCGCTCGGTCATTCGCGTCCTCCTCGTGCAAGACCCGGCCGGCGGTCGCGCGCGTGGCCGCGCTGCGGCATCGCTGCCCGCCGCCAACCCATTCCGCTAGCATAGCGCGCCCTGCTGCGGACCCGCCATAGCCGCCGCCGGGCTAAAGCCCGGCGCACCGTGACCGCTAAAGCTCCATGGAGCACAGGCACGCGCGCCGGCCTCACCGGCAGGCGGCGCACCCGATGGGACAGGCGCCGGGGCGCGGGCACACGCCGCGGCGTGGGGTGAGGGGGGTGAGGCAGCGGATGTTCGGTGACCGGAGCGGGCGTGAAGCAGGCGACGACCTGCGCGCCATCCGGGCGCGCTTCCTCGCGCTCAACCGGGCCCGCCTGCGGCGCGTGCGCGAGGCCCTGGGCCCGGCCCGGGCCGAATGGCTGGCGCTGCTCCCGCTGCTGCTCCATGTGAACCACCCCCTCCTGCCCGGCTACGTGGGACGGTCGGCGCCGGCCGGGCTGCCGGACTACAGCCCCGGCGCCGAGGCGCTGCGCGCCGCCCGGCGCCTCGCCCACGGCTACCGCTACCGGCGCCGTGCCTACCGGCGCTTCGCCCTCCAGGCCCTGTACCTCATGGGCAGCGCGGGCTCGCTGGGCCAGACCCGCGAGAGCGACCTCGACGTGTGGATCTGCCACGAGCCGGGCCTGGGCGCGGCCGCCCGCGCCGCGCTCGCCGCCAAGTGCCGCGCGCTCGAGGACTGGGCACGGGCGCGCTACGGGCTGGAGACGCACCTCTATCCCGTGGACCCCGAGCGCTTCCGCGCGGGCGAGCACGCAAGCCTCGCCGCCGACGGCTGCGGGGCGCTCCAGCACCACCTGCTGCTGGACGAGTTCTACCGCAGCGCCATCCTGGTGGCGGGCCGCTACCCCCTGTGGTGGCTGGTGCCGGTGGAGCGTGAGGACGCCTACGCCGCCGAAGCCGCGCGCCTGGTGGGGCGGCGCTTCGTCCGTCCGGGCGAGTGCATCGACCTCGGCTCGCCGCTGCCGCTGCCCGAGGCCGAGCTCTTCGACGCAGCCCTGTGGCAGCTCTACAAGGCGCTGGACTCCCCCTACAAGTCCGTGCTCAAGATCCTGCTGCTCGAGGCCTATGCCGAGGGGCTCCCGGAGGGGTCCCTGGCCTGTCACGACCTCAAGCGTGCCGTGCACGCGGGCAGCGCCGACGCCGACGCGCTCGATCCTTACGTGCTGGTGATGGAGCGGGTGGAAGGGCTGCTGCGCGCGCGCGGCGAGGGCGCGCGTCTGGATCTCGCCCGGCGCTGCCTCTATTTCAAGTCCCGCATCCGGCTGTCGCGACCGGGCGGCGGCTGGCGCCGCGCCCTGATGGCGCGGCTCGCGGCCCGCTGGGGCTGGGACCGCAGCCGCATCCACCTGCTGGACGCGCGCGCGGAATGGAAGATCGAACGCGTGCTGGAGGAGCGCGCCCTGCTGGATGCGCTCCTGCGCGACAGCTTCCGGCGGCTCGCGGCCTTCGCGGGCGCGCGCCTGCGCGACAGCGCCCGGGTCGCCGCGGACCTCGAGGTGGTGGCGCGGCGGCTGAAGGCGGCCACCGAGCCCGCGCCCGGCAAGATCGAGATCGTCAACCCCGGCATCTCGGAGGACCTCACCGAGCCCGAGCTGAGCCTGGCGCGCGCGCCCGACGGCGGCTGGCGGCTCGCCCGCGGCACCGGCGACGCCGCCGCACGCCCGCCCCTGCACACGGCCGCGAGCCCCGTGGGGCTGCTCGCCTGGGCGCACGCCAACGGCCTCATCGCCCCCACCACCGTGCTGCGCTTCGACGCCCCGGACACGGACCTCAGGCCCGAGGAGGTGCACGGCATCGCCCGCGCCCTGGCCGAGGCCCTGCCCGCCGCGGCCTGCCGCGCCCGCCCCGCGCCCGCGGCGCTGCGCACCCCGCCCCGGCTGACCGCGGCCATCGCCTTCGTCAACGTGGGCCACGACCCCCTCGCGCGCTACACGCGCCGCGGCCTCCAGCTCGCCACCCGCCGCGCCGACCCCCTCAGCTACGGGGCGCTGCGCGCCTGCCTGGTGCGCACCATCGACCTGGTCGCCCGCACGAGCTGGGGCGAGACCCTCGTGCAGCGCTTCGAGGGCGAGACCGCGGTGGCCGACCTCATCGCCGAGCTCTGCGCCTGGACCCCGCTGGAGCCCCGGGCACACGGATGTGACGGCCCGGCCCCGCCGCGGCCGCGGGTGCGCGGCTTCGGCACGCCGCTGGACGCGGCCGCCGCGGCGCGGCTGGAGTCGCTCCTCGCGCACGCCCTCGATACCTGGTACGGGCCGCGCGGCGACCCGCGCGCACGCTACGTGCTGGAGCTCGGCGCGGGCTTCCAGCTCCTCGAGCCCGAGCACGGCGTGCCCCGCCCCACGCTGCTGCGCGACGAGGCGGCGCTGGTGGAGGCGCTGGGCCTGCCGCGGGCCGACTGGAGCCCCATCGTGCTCGACAGCGCGCTCGCGGCGCGCATGCCCGCGCTGGCCTGCGCGCTGGGCTGCGCGCGGCCGGGCCGGGTCACGGTCGCCTGGCGCCCGATGGGAGGGGGCGAGGCCGAGGTGCACGTGGTGGACGAGCGCGGCAGCCTACTGCGCTGGCGCCAGCCCTGGCGCCGGGACCAGCCCGTGATCCGCCCGCTGGCCCGCTTCCTGGAGGCGGCCACGCGCCGGGTGGCCGCGCTCACGGGCGCGGCGCCGCCGCCCGTCGCCTGGCACCGCATCGAGCGGCGCGGCGACGGACGCCTCGCCGCCGTCGCCGTCTCCGCGCCGCCCGCCGAGGCGGGCTGCCTGCCCCTGCGGGCCATCGCCCGCCACGGGGAGGGGGGCCTGAGCTGGGCCCTGGAGTGCGGCGGGCGCCGCTTCGATCCCCTGGAGCCGGGCGATGCGGCCTTCGAGGCAGCCGCGCGGACACGGGGGCGCGCAGCGCCCAGCCGCGGGGAGCGCGGCAGGCCGCCGAGCCCCGGAGCCCCGGACCACGCCCCCATGGCACCCCGCACCACCGCCGAGGACATCGCCTTCGAGGCGGCCGCGCGGCACGTGCTCGCCCTGCGGGCCGCCGGCGAGCCCTACCCGGTCTACCTGACGGACGTGGACCTGCCCCGCGGGGCGCTGCCGGGCCCGGCGCAGACGGCCGTCTATCTGCGCTGGAAGCTCGTCCTCGAGGCGCGCCTCAACGCCCGCATCGCCGCCCTGCAGGGAGCGGCCTGAGGGGAAACGGAAACAAGGATTAAGGGGCTGCGGCCTCAGCGGGCCTCGCGCACCTCGTCGAGGATGGACTGCAGGTCGCGGTCCCAGCGGGCGAAGAGGTCGAACAGCTCCGGGTGGTCGAAGAAGCTCCACAGGGCCAGCGGCCGCACTCCCACCACCAGCGTCTCGCCACCCTCGGCGAAGACCGAGAGCTTGAGCGGCAGATAGGGAATGAGGTCGGGATAGCGCTGCGCGAGGCGCCGGATCTCGTCCGGCTTGCCGTAGAAGACCACGCGGTAGAGGTCGGTCTTGTAGCCCATGCGCGTGAGGCCCACGTCCACACGCTGCACGCGCGTGATGACGTAGCCGTGCGCGCGGATGGCCTGCTGCAGCGTGAGCATGGTCTCCGGGAAGGGCTGCACCGAGCGCACCATGGCGAGCTCGGCCGCGCGCGCCGTGCCCGCGGCGAGCAGCGCGAGCACGGCCACCACGGGCAGGGCGCACAGGACGCGCCCGAGCCGCGGCCGCACGCCTTCCACCGGCCGGGCCGACGCGCCGCTCACAGCGTGCCCTCCTCGAGGATGGCCTCGTAGATGCCGCGCATCCGCTCGCACATCTCGTCCAGCTCCTCGTTGTTGAAGAGCGCCGCGAGGCGCGTGGGGTTGATGGCCATGACGAGCACCTTGCCCTCGCGCTCCACCACCGTCACCCGGCAGGGCAGGAACAGGCCCACACGCGGATCCACCGCCAGCGCCTCGTAAAGGAACCTGAAGTTGCAGAAATAGACGATGGTCTCGCTGCGGCTGACCTCGCCGGGCGGGAACAGCCCGTCCTCGAGCCGCTGCACGCGGATGAGGCGGAAGTTCTGGCCGACCGCCGCCTGCTTGACGTTCTCGACCGTGGTGGCGAAGTCGCTCGCCGACTCCCGGATGAGCACGGGCGGCTCGTCCTTCAGCTCGCTGCGGCGCTGGCGCGGCTGGCGCTCGAAGCCGCGCACGAAGGCCACGACGTCGTCGATGTCACGCTCCGTGAGGCCCTGCTCCAGGAAGGAAGGCATGGGCGTGCCCTTGCGCCCCCACATGAGCGTGGCCTTGATCTGGGCGTCGCTGGCGGCGGCGAGGAAGCCCGGATTGTTGAGGGCCGGGGCGATGATGGGCAGGTCGCGCGGCCGCGAGAAGGTCACGCCCGTCCCCTTGCCGCCCTCGCCATTGGGCCCGTGGCAGGCGGCGCAATGCCGGCGGTAGAGCGCGGCGCCACGTTCGGGATCGCCCCGCACGGGCGCCGCGGGCAGCGCGCGCGGCTTCACGCCAGGGGCGAAGCCGCGGATGTGCCGGACGATGGCCTCCACCTCCGCGTCGCTCAGGTGGGGAAAGGCCGGCATGACCCGGCCGGGACGGCCGAGGCGGATGGTCCGGCGCAGGTAATCGTCGGAGGCGGTCGCCAGGAAGTCGGGCAGCGCGAGCGGCACGCCCACACCGCCGCGGCCGTCCGCCCCGTGGCAGGCGGCGCAGTTGCGCGCATACAGCAGCGCCCCGTCGGGGGCCGCGTGCGCGGCCGCCGTCAGGCCCAGGATGAAGAGCGTGATGAGCCGCTTCATGCCGCGGAATATATTAGGGCATTCTTATGAACGCGTTGACCTGGGTCAATAATAAGGTGCCCCGTCCACCCTGCGCCCGTGACCGGAGCGCAAGCCCTCTCAACCGGACCCTTCGCCCTGACCCGCGGACGCCGGCCACCCGAGCGCCGGCGGGACCGGCATGGCAGTATGGCCGCGGCAGCGCCGGTCTCTACAGGCCGAGACGGGCCCGCACCCAGCCCCCCAGGGCCTGGAGCTCCTCCAGCGAGACCACATGCCCCATGGGCCAGGTCCGCCATTCGACCTCGCACCCGAGCGCGCGCAGCCGCTCGCAGGCGCGCTGCCCCCACTCGAGCCTCACGATCTCGTCGCCGAGCCCGTGGGCCATCCACACGGGGGTGCTCCGGCCGGCCTCGGTCGCCTCGGCAGGCGCCTGGGCCGCCAGCGGCAGCCAGCACGAGAGCGCGGCGACGCCGGCCAGGGGCGTGGCCATGCGCAGCGCCGTGTGCAGGGCCAGCGCCCCGCCCTGGGAAAAGCCCCCGAGCAGCACCGCCCGGCTGCCGCGGGCCCGCTCGCGCTCGAGGAGCGCCCGCACCTCGGCCTCGGCGGCGCGTATGCCCGTCTCGTCCTCGGGGGCCTCGGGCGCCAGGCCCAGGATGTCGAACCAGGCCCGCATGACCATGCCGCCATTGAGGGTGACCGGCCGCACCGGCGCGTGGGGGAGCACGCAGCGCACGCCGGGCCCGAGCCCCAGCAGCTCCGGCAGCTCCCGGAAGTCGTGCCCGTCGGCGCCGAGCCCGTGCAGCCACACGATGCTCGCCACCACCGGGCCGCCCGTCTCGCGCTCCAGCGCATCCAGCATCGGCGCCATGGTGCGGGCTGGCGCCAGCGCGTTCAACCGCAGAAAGGGCCCGCCCGGCCTTCTCGTGGGCTCCTTCCGCAATCCCTTCGTGGGGCCGGCATCCAGCCGGCCCCGGCGCGGCTGGAAGCCGCGCCCACGGAAGGGGGTGAAGCAGCCGGAAGGGCCGGCGCCCCCACGAGAAAGGACGCAAGCACCCAAAAAAGGCTCGGAAGCTCTGATGGAAACTCGGATGGAAGGTCTGAAAAATGGCGATTTCTCAGACCTTACCCGCGGCCAGGGACGGCCGCGGGAGGACCCATGCACAGGGAAGTGCATGTCGACACGCGAAAAAATCGAAATGGACCGCGAAGCACCATCGCGCCGATCGATCCGCGCAGCGGATTGACCAGAGTTTCCGCCAAAAAAAGGGCCGGCAGCGCCGGCCCCTTCACTGCATCCGGGGCGGGAAGCCGTCAGCGGATGACGGCCTCCCTGGAGTCGCTCTGGCCCTTGTTGTCCTTCCAGCTCAGCTTCACCTTCTCTCCCTTCTTCCCGCCCGTGAACTTGAACGAGAT
>JALSJE010000002.1 GCA_026989495.1 Gammaproteobacteria bacterium
AATGCTCAATAATGGGATGGTCCGCCCCCCGTTCCCAACCGTCGGCTACGCTCGACGGGCGTAAAGAAGCCGCGGGCATGGGGCCCGGGCACGAGACGGGATCCGGGAGGCGGACCATGAGCGAGATTAGCACCATCGGGATCGATCTGGGCAAGCGGCTGTTCCATGTGGTGGGTCTGGACGCACGCGGTGCGGTGGTGCTGGAGCGGCGCTGTGGCCGTTCGGGGCTGATGCGGTTGCTGGGGCGTCTGGAGCCGTGCCGGGTGGGGCTGGAGGCGTGTGCGACGAGCCACTACCGGGGCCGGCGGCTGGGGGCGCTGGGCCACGAGGTCGTCCTGTTGCCGCCGCAATACGTCAAGCCCTATCGGCGGGGTCAGAAGAACGATCTGCGCGATGCGGCGGCGATCGCCGAGGCGGTCTCGCGGGCGGGGATTCCTGCAGTGGCGGTCAAGAGTGAGGCCGAGCAGCTGCCGGCCACACGGGTGCGGGTGCGTGCCGGGCAAGTGCGGGCGCGCACGGTGCTGGCCTCGGGGCGGCGCTTCGAGCCGACACGGGCGGCCGCCGCCGGCTGAGACGGGCCGTCCGGGCACGAGCCGGCGCGAGACACGGAGGCGAGGTTCCCACGGGCAATGCGTGTGCGGTGGAGGCATCGATGGCGCGAAGCGGCCAGACCGGCATGTCCATGAGCCTGGTGTTTCAAATGGGCCTCAAGCCCGGGGGATTTGTTAGGCCTGGGCATGCGCGGCTTCCCATCGTGGCCCGGGGCGGGGGCGCCGCAGGCGTCCGGGAAAGGCCCCACGACAGAGGCCGGATACATTGACGCAGCCGCAATCCTCGCGCCGACCGCCGAGCCGCGCGCGCTTGCAGCTGGGGGGCGGACCATACATTGAGATAGCCTCTAAAGAACTTGGCGCAGGGCCTCGATGCGCTCCTGCTCGCCCTTGGGTGGCTCGATGAGCTCGTAGGTGAAGCAGGCGTAGCCCGCGCTGGCGTCCACCACGCGCACCAGGCGCGCATAGCGCAGCCGCTCGCCCAGGTTCAGCACCACCTGGGTGCCGACGTCGTAGACGGCCGGCGGGGTGACCAGAAAGCGCCCCGCCGCCTCGGGCTCGCCGTCCGGCACCAGCAGGGCGCGGAAGTACTCGCTCCCGACCCCGGCCCCCGCCACCGCGCGCACCGCGAGCCCCCGTGCGCTCGTGCCGAGGCGCTCCACGCCCAGCTCCACGGCCGCCGGGCGCGGCACGCGCAGCCAGCGCACCGCCCCCACCGACCAGGGCTCGCCGTCGGCGCCGCGAAAGGCCACCAGCTCCCCCGTGCGCACGCCGGCCGTGCAATCGTCGAGGCAGAAGACGCCGATACCGCCCGGCCCTTCGTTGCGCTGCTGCCATGGGTGCAGGGGGTAGGGCCTGGCCTGCTCCGCCGGCTCCTGGATGCGGGTGGCGTAGACCTTCGTCCACATGTCGAGGGCGTTCCTGTCCGGATCGAAGTCCGAGGTGCGGGGCTTGACGATGCCGGTTGCGAGCCGGCTCTCCTCCTCCTCGAGCCGCCAGGGCTCGAAGTCCCTGGGCACCAGGCTGAGCCTGCCTCCCACGGAGGCGAGGTCGGCGCGATGGATGCGGACTTCGTCGAGCTCCGGAGTGAAGGGTCTGCCCCCGGTCACGTGGTGGTGAACCGCGCTCAGGCCGCCGGCCATCTCGATGCGCCCGAGGCGGATGTGGCGCTCGGCGCGGCGGCGCGGCGGCGCGCCCCAGGCGCGCGCGAGCCGCTGGAGGCGGTCTCGCTCCTGCCGCCGCGCGAGCCGCAGGCGCCCGCCGTGCCGGGCCGCCTCGGCGCGCAGCGCCTTCAGCCGGGCGTACACCGCCTCGAGCAGGCCGTCCAGGACCACCGTGCGAGCATCGCTGCCGCGCGTCTCGCCGCGCGAGGCGACCCGGTGCGGCGGGTTGGCCGAGGCGAGGTCGAGGCAGAAGGCACCCGCGTCCGGCGCTCGGTCCTGGATCGCGACCCGCTCGGCCCAGGCCACCAGCAGCTCGTCCACCTCCAGCGCCTCGCCCGGAAGGAGCTGGTGCGGCTGCGCCAGCGACAGCGCCACGGCGCGTCGGTAGGCGGTCTGGGCGGCGAGGGTGTCGCGGCCGAGGCGCGCGGCGTGCTCGGCGTAGGCGTAGAGACGGTGCAGCATGCGCCACAGCTCGCCGGGCTCGGGTGCGTAGACCAGGTAGCGCTCGAGCAGCTCCCGCGCGGTCCAGAGCATGGCCTCGGCGAGCGCGGGCAGCGCCGAGGGGTCGGCCTGGGCGGGGCCCAGGGCCGCGTCCTCGGTGGCATCGGAAAGGGTGGCGCGGAAGCCGAGGGCGAGCTCGGCGGTCAGCAGCCGCGCCGCGGCGGCGGCCTTCGCCGCGCGGCCGGCGAGCGGCAGCGGCTGGCCCACGTAGCGGCGCCGCAGCTGCTCCAGCACCGCCTCCGCCGCGGGGGCGAAGGCGCGCAGGAGGGCCAGGCGCAGACGGGGGGCGAGCTCGATGCGGTTCGTGCGGTAGAGGGCCTCGTGGATCTGGCGGCCCGTGGCCGAGACGTTGGCGAGCGGCAGCTCGGCGAGCCAGCGCGCCAGCGTCTGCACGTCGGGCGGGCGGCGCGCCGGCGCGAGACGGTCGGGCAGCGCGAAGCCGAACGAGGGGCTGAAGCGGGGCGGCGCCATCCCGGCTCTCCTGCAGATGCCCATGCCCGCCAGGGGGGCATGGTATGATGCCTATTGTAGGGCATGGCGCGCCGCCGCCGGCGCGCCGCGGCCGACCTGGAAGCATCCATGGAATCCTTCTCCGACCGCCCGCCGCGCCGCCCCGTGGTGCTCATCATCCTGGACGGCTTCGGGCTCAACCCGAGCCGCCGCCACAATGCCGTCTTCGAGGCGCGCACGCCCCGCTTCGACGAGTACTTCGCCCGTTTCCCGCATACCGTGCTGGAGGCCTCGGGCCGGGCGGTGGGGCTGCCCGACGGGCAGATGGGCAACTCCGAGGTGGGCCACCTCACCATCGGCTGCGGCGCCGTCATCCGCCAGGATCTCGTGCGCATCGACGACGCCATCGCCGACGGCAGCTTCTACAGCAACCGCGTGCTGCTCGAGGCCGCCGAGCGCGCCCGTGACCGGGGGCGTGCGCTGCACCTGGTGGGGCTGGTCTCCGACGGCGGCGTGCACAGCCACATCCGGCATCTGCTCGCGCTCGTCGAGCTCGCCCGGCGCGTGGGCGTGCGGCCGATGGTGCACATGATCACCGACGGGCGCGACACGCCCCCGCGCTCGGCCCTGGGGTACCTCCCGCTGGTGGAGGGCGCGCTCGCCGAGGCCGGCGGCGCCGTCGCCACCGTGGTAGGGCGCTACTACGCCATGGACCGCGACCGCCGCTGGGAGCGCACGCGTGCGGCCTGGGCCGCGCTCGTCCTGGGCGAGGGACGGCACGCGGCGGGCGCGCGCGCGGCCATCGAGGCGGCCTACGCCGCGGGCGAGGGCGACGAGTTCATCGCGCCCACGGTGATCGAGGGCACCCCGCGCATCGGCTCGGGCGAGGAGGTGGTGTTCTTCAACTTCCGCAACGACCGCCCGCGCCAGCTCACCGCGGCGCTGTCCCAGCGCGCGTTCGAGCACTTCGAGCGCCCGGGCTTCGAGCCGGCGCGCGTCACCTGCCTCACCGAGTACGATCCCCGCTTCGGCCTGCCCGTGGCCTTCGCCCCGGAGCGCCCGCGCACCACGCTGGGGAGGGCGGTGAGCGAGGCGGGGCTGCGCCAGTTCCACTGCGCCGAGACCGAGAAGTACGCCCACGTCACCTTCTTCATCAACGGCGGGCGCGAGCAGCCCTTTCCGGGCGAGGACCGCGTCATGATCCCCTCGCCGCGGGTGGCCACCTACGACCAGGCCCCGGAGATGAGCGCGGCGGCCGTGGCCGACGCCGTCGTCGAGGCCCTCGGCCGGCGGCGCTACAGCCTCGTGGTCGTCAACTTCGCCAACGGCGACATGGTGGGCCACACCGCCGTGCGCGAGGCCGTGATCCGCGCGGTGGAGACGCTCGACCGCGAGGTGGGGCGCGTGCTGGACGCGGCGGTGGCCGAGGGCTACTCCGTGGTGCTCACCGCCGACCACGGCAACTGCGACGAGATGGTGGATCCCGTCACGGGCGAGCCTCACACCCAGCACACCACCTATCCCGTGCCCTGCCTGGTGATCGACGAGGTGCCGTGGCGGCTCGCCACGGGCGCGGGGCTCGCGAGCGTCGCCCCCACCGTGCTCCAGCTCATGGGCCTGCCGCAGCCGAAGGCGATGACCGGGCGCTCGCTCCTCATCGGCCCGGCGCTCGCCCCCGAGCCTGCCCGGTCCGAGGCCGCGCGCGCCGCCGGCGGCGCCTCCGCCTGAGGGGATTGTGGTAGGCTCAAGGCCTGCCTTCGGCCACCACGGAGGAGAAAGGAGGTAGGATGCGTCGCCTGGTCCTGCGCCTCTGTCCCGGCCTGGCGACGGCCCTCGTGGCGCTCGCCGCCCTTGCCGCCGACACCATCGTCTTCTCCACCCCGCCCACGCAGCCGCCCGACGTGACGCGGCGCAACTTCCAGCCCCTGGTGGACTATCTCTCCGCCAAGGTGCGGGTCGAGATCGAGCTCGTGCCCGCGCGCAGCTTCCTCGAGTACGCCAACAAGATGCGCGCCGGCGAGTACGACATGCTCTTCGACGGACCTCACTTCATCGCCTGGCGCCTCAGGCACCTCGACCACACGGTGCTCGCGAAGCTCCCGGGGAAGCTCCGCTTCTACGTGGTGGTGCGCGAGGACGTCGAGGTCGGCAAGGTCTCCGATCTCGTGGGCAAGCGCGTGTGCGGGCCGGCCTCGCCGAATCTCGCCACGCTCTCGTTCATCGACGAGTTCCCCGATCCGGCGCGCCAGCCCATCGTCGTCCCCGTCAAGAGCTTCAAGGCCGCCTTGCGGTGCCTGCAGACGAAGCGCGCGCAGGCGAGCGTCTTCCGCGACAAGTTCTGGGACAAGAAGGTCCCGGAGGAGGCGAAGAAGGGCCTGCGCGTGCTGGCCGTGATCGACAAGAACGTCCCCGACCGCGGCTTCTCCATCACGCGCGACGTGGACGAGGCGACACGGCGCAAGCTGCGCGAGGCGCTGGTGGCCACCAGCGACACCGAGATCGCGGCCAAGGTGCTGGCCTCCCTCGGCGGCGCGAAGAAGGGCTTCGTGCCCGCGACCGACGCCGAGTACCGCGGGCTGGAGCGGCTGCTGCGGCCCGTGTGGGGCTTCCACACCGACTGAGCCGGCCTTGCGCGCGCGGTCCCGAAGGCCCATATTGGGCCGCAGGGCCGCGGTGGCCCGGCCAGGCGCCGCTCCAGAGGGGCGAGGAGGCAGCCATGACCCGCGCACCGACCGCAGCGGAGCTCCGTCTGCTCGCCCGCGAGCTCATGGAGCCCCGCTCGCTGCCCGCGCGCGATCCGGCGCGCACCGGCATCGTCACCTGGCGCAGCTTCCGCACGCCGCAGGCAGCGGTGGACTACGCCGCGCATATGCTGCTCGAGCCCGGCGAGCGGATCGTGGGCGGCAGCACGCGCGACAGCGTGGGCCCGCTGTGGTGGGTCGGCGTGGCGGTGGACGACCTTGCGCGCTGGGGCAACCGCGCCGCCATCCACAAGACCGACGGCGTCGACCCCTGCAACCCCCGCAGCCCCATGCTCTGACTGGCTCTTGCGCTCCCGTTCGCGGGTGCCTTGATGGTAGGTCTGCCGTCGGCGGCATGGCGCCTGATCCCATGGCGGGAAGCGTGGCCCCGGGACCTGCGCGGGCGCGTGCGTCTGCTACGTCCGCAGGGTTCGCCAAGCCTGCGAAAGGTCTGAAAAATCTCGATTTTTCAGACCTTTCCGCGGCCATGGACGGCCGCGGGAGGGCCCATGCACAGGGAAGTGCATGACAATGCGACGAAAAATCGAAATGGACCGCGAAGCACTATCGCGCTGATCAATCCGCGTAGCGGATTGATCAGAGTTTCCCTGCGGGAATCGATCCCCCCTCCGGCGGCTTCGCCTCGTCTGCAGGCTGGACTTTCGGCTGGCGTTTCGTCTACTCCGCAGGCGCGGCTTCCAGCCGCGCCGGGCCGGCTGGAAGCCGACCTCCACGGGGCAGGATTGTCCGGGTAGGTTCGAATTTGCCGGCCCAACCGGCGCACCTTGGGGCGGGGAGGCCCCACAGCATGGCAGAAGATCTCTCCTGTTCCCTCGCGGACCAGTCCGTGCGGTAAGGCTTTCGCGCCGCATCCCGCGCCTCTCCGCAGGACCGCATTCCGATCCGTACGGACCTTTCGGGACGGCAGGCCTGCCGAACCTGCCTTCGCCGGTGCGCGCCTCCTACCTTTTCCCGGCGCCGGCATCGCGGTGAGCCGTAAGACTGCGCCCCGCGGCGGGTGGCCGTAATCGCGCCATTCCCCGAGGCGTCATCGAAAGATGCGGGACCGCGGTGTGCGCAGCGCGAATCCGGGGAGGGCGATGTCATGCATCACGAGTTCCTGAAGCAGGTCGAGATCGCGGATGCGGTGGAATGCGGCCGGCTCGCCATGGCCCCGCTCCTGTGGCGGGGCGAGCCCCTGCCCGACGAGAGCCCCTGGCTCGCCGGCTGCGAGGCCCTCGACGAGGGCCTCGTCACCCTCACCGAGCGCGACGAGGTGGGCTCCGTCCGCGCCCTGCGGCTGGAGAGCCGGGCCGAGCGCCCGGTGCTGCTGGTCGACGGCGAGCTGCTGGAAGGGGCCAAGCAGAACCGCACCCTGGACCTCTCCCTCCTCGTCCCGCCCGGGCAGGCGATGACGGTGCCCGTCTCCTGCGTGGAGGAGGGACGCTGGTCGTGGCGCCGGGGCAGCTTCGCCCCGGGGCGGGGGATGCTGTTCGCGAGCGCCCGTGCCCGGCGGGCGCGGCGGGTGAGCGAGCGGCTGGTCGAGCTGGCGTCCGGGGCGGAGGCGGTGGACTTCGAGTGCCTGGACGTGGGGCTCGCCGACCAGGGCGAGGTGTGGGACGCCGTGCGGGCCAAGCTCGGACGGCTCGGGGTGCGGAGCGCCACCTCGGACCTGGAGGCCGCCTACGAGGCGCGGCGGGTTCAGGCGTGGGAGGCCGAGTGTGCGGAGCGGATTGCCGAGGCGCGCCCCGGTCAGGTGGGGGCGGTGTTCGGGCTGGAGGGCCGGTGGCTGGGGGTGGAGCTCTTCGGCCATCCGGCGCTCTACCGGGCCTACCGGCTGCGGGTGGTGCGGAGCTGG
>JALSJE010000003.1 GCA_026989495.1 Gammaproteobacteria bacterium
ATCCACGCGCACCCCGCCGACGCCGCCCGGAAGGAGGCTGTGCGCGCCGGTGGCGACCAGGAAGGGCTCCAGCCCGAGGTCGAGGGCCGCCTGCACGTAAGGGGCGATACGGTAGCTGGAATGCGGGGCGAGGATCAGCACCCGCCCGCGGGAGGCTTCGGCCTGCAAGGTGGCTGGGCCCCGATGGGCAGATGCCCACCCGGCCGGACGGCGGTGTCCGGCACGGGGGGAGGGTGGGGATCAGGCGCAGCCGCCGCCGGCGGCGCCGCAGGCCGAGCACACGCCGGAGCCGCCCACGGCCTGGAAGACGTTGTTGAAGACGAAGCTGCCGCCGAAGCGCTCCTCGACATAGTCGATCTCGGCCCCGCGCATGTAGGCGAGGGCGACGGGATCGATCACGATGCGCAGCCCCTCGAGCTCCAGGACCGCGTCGGTGGGGCGCACCTCGTCGGCGAAGGTCATGCCGTAACCCATGCCGCCGCAGCCGCCGCCGGCGACGTAGATGCGCACGCCCTCGATGCCGGCGTCGTCGTTGCGGGCATCCTCGAGCAGCGCGCGCAGCTTCGCCTGGGCGGCCTCGGTCACCTGGAGGTCGTCGGCCGAGAGACGCGGCTCGAAGCGTGCCGCCTCGGTGGTCCGGCTCTGGGTGGCGGAGATCTCGCTCATGGTCGTCGTCCTGAGGTTGGTATGGACTGCAGGCAGTTTAGCACCGGGCCGCGGGGGCATCAGCCTGCCGGGATGTGGGGTTTTGGGGCAGGGAAGGGGCGACATGATTACAAATACGAATCATTTGCATTTCATTCAGCGTTCGTGTACAGTCTCGTGCCACGTCCTGCCAGGCGTATCAGATCGAGCACTTCTCAAGCACGACAGCAAGGGGGACAGCGACCGATGAGACGATCCGGCCATCACATGAGAGGCAACCGGCTCCTGGCCGCCGCCTGCGGCGTGGCCCTCGCGACGGGGGCGGGGCCCGTGCTCGCCGACCGTGCGCCCACGGTGGAGGAGCTGTGGGCGGTGATCCAGGCCCAGCAGAAGGAGATCCAGGCCCTCAAGGCGAAGCTCGCCGAGACGGAGCAGAAGGTGGATGCCACCGCCGAGATGGTCGAAGCGGGTGTGACGGCGGGCCATCACGACGCCGGTGCGGCGGGGGATGCGCCGGTGCGGGCGGCCCATGAGCAGGTGGGCGCCCATCAGCCCTTCCACCATGGCCGGAGCGGGCGCACCACCGTCGGCGGCTACGGCGAGATGCATTACAACAATCTCAATGGTGAAGGCGGCGCCTCGGACAAGCGCGAGATCGATTTCCACCGTTTCATCCTTTTCCTCAACCACGAGTTCGACGAGCGCACGCGCTTCGCCTCGGAGCTCGAGGTCGAGCACGGCTTCGTGGAGCCCGACGAGGGCGGCGAGGTGGCGCTGGAGTACGCCTATGTCGAGCGTGACCTGGACGAGGCTCTGTCCATGCGTGCCGGAATGGTGCTGGTGCCCGTGGGCTTCATCAACGAGACCCACGAGCCGCCGGTCTTCTACGGTGTCGAGCGGCCCGAGGTGGAGAAGTACATCCTGCCCACCACCTGGCGCGAGGGAGGTGTGCAGCTCGTCTGGCGCCCGCGCCCCGGCTGGCAGGCCGACTTCCTGCTCCACAGCGGGTTCCAGACCGACTACACCAGCACCGATCCCGCCAAGCGGTACGCCGTCCGCGGTGGCCGCAAGAGCGTGGGGGAGGCGCCGGCGAACGATCTCGCCTTCACCGCGCGCGTGCGCTGGACCGGAATGCCGGGCGTGGAGCTCGCCGCGGCCTACCAGCGCCAGGGCGACGTCACCCAGGGGAAGGATCCCACGGCCGGCGGCGCGAACCTTTGGACGGCACACGCCATCCTGCGCAAGGGCCCGCTGGGCCTGCGTGCCCTCTACGCGCGCTGGGATCTGGACGGCAGCGGACCCGCCTCGGTGGGTGCCGACGTCCAGCGCGGCTGGTACGTGGAGCCCTCCTGGCGCGTCAACGGCGCCTTCGGGCTGTTCGCCCGCTATGCCCGCTGGGACAACCAGGCCGGCGTCGGGAGCATCGCCAGCGAGAAGCGTCAGTGGAACGTGGGACTGAGCTGGTGGCCGCATCCGGACGTGGTGTTCAAGGCCGACTGGCAGGTGCAGGACAACGCCGACGGCAAGAACCGCGACGGCCTGAACCTGGGTGTAGGTTACATGTTCTGAAAACTCTGAGCTGATCATTCCGCTGCGCGGATTGATCAGCGCGATAGTGCTTCGCGGTCCATTTGACTTTTCGTTTGTCGTCATGCACTTCCCTGTACATGGGCCGTCCCGCGGCCGTCCCTGGCCGCGGGGAAGCCCTGAAAAACGCGATTTTTCAGGGCTTCCTTCTGATTGCGACGACGGCGTGGGTCATGGCGGCGCAGGGAGGCGCCTTTCTTTTTTGAGCGGGAAATAGCAAGTGGGAAACAGGTGCGGCCGCGCCTCGCCCGGGGCCCATGGGGTGCGCAAGGCGTCTTTTCCAGGTGGGCCGGCTGGATTAGGCTTGCTGGCTCCCGCGCGCGCGGTGGGGACCGAGATGAGATGTCCGGGGCGACAGGCGGCAGGCTGGCCGGTGGCGGTGCTGCTCATGCTGGCGGTGACGGCGGCGCTCGCGCGCGGCGTCTACCAGCGGCCGGCGGACTTCGTGAGCGAAGCCTTCGGCGGCGCGCCGCCTCCACCCAAGGTGGTCTGGGTGACCGGGTCGCTGCGCGAGCGCATCGCGCGCGTGCTCGGCCACCCGCCGCGCTTCCTGCGCGTGCGTGCGTGGCTGCGCGACGGCCGCAGCGCCTGGGTGCTGGAAGAGATCGGCAAGGAGCAGCCCATCACGGTGGGCATCGTGGTGGACCGTGGCCGGATCGAGCGCATCCGGGTGCTGATATTCCGGGAGAGCCGCGGCTGGGAGGTGCGCGAGCCCTTCTTCACGCGCCAGTTCGAGGGCGCCACGCTCCGCGCCGGCGACGAGCTCGACCGCCCCATCGACGGCATCAGCGGCGCCACGCTCTCCGTGCGCGCGCTGACGCGGCTCGCGCGCGTGGCGCTGCTGCTGCACCGGAAGGTGACGGCGGGGCAATGACCCGCAGGAAGCCGCGCCGCCCGCCGCTGCGCTCCCTCTACGTCTGGCACCGCTGGCTGGGGCTGACGGCCGCCGCGCTCACCCTCATGCTCGCGCTCACGGGCATCGCCCTCAACCACACCGAGGCGCTGCGGCTCGACGAGCGCTACGTGCGAAGCGCCGCGGTGCTGGCTCTCTACGGCATCGAGCCGCCACCGGTGGAGGCCGCCTGCCGCGTGGACGGGCGCTGGGTGCTGCGCATCGGTGGACGGCTCTATCTGGGCGCCACGGAGGTCGCGCGACGGGCGGGCCCGCTCCATGGCGCCCTGGAATGGAACGGGCTCTATCTGGTGGCGGCCGGCGAAGAGCTGCTGCTGGTCGATCCAGCCGGGCGGCTGGCCGAGCGTATGGGCGGCGAGGCCGGCGTGCCCGCGGGTCTGAGGCGCATCGGCCGCACGCCGGACGGGCGCATCGTGGCCGAGGGCAGCCACGGCCCCTACGTGGCGGATGCGGAGCTCCTCACCTGGCGTCGTGCGGCGGGCTCCGGCACCTTGAGATGGGTCCGCTGCGAGGGGTCACCACCGCCGGCGCTGGCCGATGCGGCGCGTGCGGGCTATGTGGCGACCATGCTCCCCTGGGAGCGGGTGCTGCTCGATCTGCACAGCGGGCGCATCGTGGGGCGGCTCGGGCCGTGGGCCATGGACGCGGCCGCCGTGCTGCTGGTCTTTCTCTCCCTGAGCGGACCCTGGCTCTGGTGGCGGCAGCGGCGCAAGCGCCGCGCGCGCCGCCACACGCGGGCAGGCGTGTAGGCCGCCTCGCCGGGCCGTCCGTGCGGCCCTATCGCGGGCCGTCCCGTTCCGGGACCGGAAGGCAGTCCAGGACGAGGTTGGCCCGCGCCGCGTAGGTGGCGCGCAGGGTGGCGGGCGTCTTCCCGGCGGGCAGCGTGAGCGTTGCGGTGTGGTGCAGCCGCTCGCCGGGCTCGAGGAAGACCGTGCGCGGCGGCCGGCCCGGCCGGGCGCCCGCCAGCACCTCGCCGTCCAGGAGCCAGGTCACCGTGCCCGCATCGGGCTCGGCGACGGGGTGGCGCGTACTGCCGCGGTTGACGACCTCGAGGCGGGCCGCGACCGTCCGCCCGTCCGGGGCTTGTACACGCACGGAGCAGGCGACGGGCGCCTCGGGGGTGTAGAGGAAGCCCACGTCGTAGGCTGCCGGCCCGGTGCCGAGGTGGGTCAGGCGCACCAGGAGGGTGCCTGCCGCGCGCAGGCGGACCCTGCCGCTGCCGAGGCTGCGGCCGCGCGCGTCCGCGATATCGACGCCGATGCTGCCGGGTCCCGCGTCGCTCCGGTACTCCACGAGGAGCGATCCCGGTCCCGGCACCCTGACGCGGAACAGCGTCACGTCCCCCGTCCCCGCGAAGCGCCCGGACGCCGAGCCCCCGGCGGATGCATCGCGCGCCTGGCCGGGGCGGATGCCGGGCTCGTCCTCGAAGAAGATCGGGAGGATGCCGTAGTAGTGGATCCGCAGGGGGCAGCCCGTCTCCGGGTTGGGCGGGGGGCCCAGGCACTGGCCACCGCCACGCTTCAGCCGGCATACGGCGCCTCGTCGTGCGAGCACCAGGGTCGCCGAGGGCTCGGCCCGCCAGTCCCGCAGCCCGGTCTCCAGGTCCAGCAGCGCCTCGGGCCGGCTCGGGGCCGGCAGGCGCCCGCGTCCGACGAGGACGTGGCAGCCGTCGGCGTCGCGCACGATCACGATGCGGTCGGCCTCCTCCAGCCGCCGCACGCCGCCGCGGACCTGCACCTGCGGCCCGCCCCCCGCGCGCACCGCCTCCACGAACCGGCGCGTGGCGATCAGCTCGCGCCCCCGCAGGCGCACGAGCCCGCACGGCGGCGGGAAGCCCTCGCGCCAGTCGGCCAGCTCGACCACATGCGCGGCCGGCGCGCGCGCCCATGCCGCCGCGGCGGCGAGCAGCAGCGCCGGTGCCGCCATCGCCGCGGCCGTCAGGATGGCGGCGAGCGGTGAGCGTCTCGAGCTTCGCAGGTTCATGCCGCCGTCTCCCGCCTCAGCGCACACGCCGCGCAGAGATCACGCGGGCCCTGATCCTCGGCACCTCCTGGCGCAGCTTCGGCGGGACCGGCTGGCTGAAGACGCGCCAGGAGACGCTCCCGCCCGGGGCGATCACGCCGCCCACGCCCATGCGCATGCCGCTCCCGTCGGGGAAGCGGAGCTCGACGACCGCGTCGTGCACGGGCACGGGCGTCGGATTCGTCACCCGCACGAGCAGATGGCCCTGCCCGTCGAGCCGCAGGGACGCCTTCAGGTAGTCCCACGCGCGCACGGGCAGATCCATGTCGAGCAGCTCCTCCAGGGCGCGCCGGGCCAGCGGGCCCTTGCCCTGGGCCACCACGCGCAGGTGCCCGCGGGCCTCGTCAGGGCGCCCCTCGGCGCGGGCGACGTGCGCGAGCGCGTGCCTGGCCGGCGCTGTGTCGAGCAGCGCGATGCTCGCCTCGAGCGCCGCGCGCGCGGCCTCGTGGTCGCCGAGACGGGCGAGCAGGATGCCGCGGCGCTCCTTCGGGTAGTAGTAGCCGGGGTTGAGCCGCTCGGCCTCCTCGTAGGCCTGCAGCGCCGCATGCCGACGGCCCAGCTTCGCCAGCGCGTCGCCCTTCAGGGCATGGAAGAGCGCCTCGCGCGGCTCGATGCGGATCGCCTTGCGTGCCAGCCGCAGGGCCTTGCGCGGGCGCTTCTCCTTTTCCAGGGCCTTGCGCCCGGCATCGTAGGCGGCATAGGCCTCGCGGGTCCCGAGGAGGCGGGCGAGGCGCCGGCGGTAGCGCTCGCGGCCACGCGCGCCGCCCCTGGGGAGCGTGGCCAGCCGTGCGCGCGCGGCCTGCACGCGCTCCTCGGAGGGCGGATGGCTGGAGAGCAGGCGCTCCAGCCAGCCGGGCGGGCCGCCCTTCTCCCGCTTGAGCCGCAGGAGCTTCTCCTGCAGGCTCACGGCCGCGGCCGGGTCGTAGCCCGCGCGCGCCATGTAGAGCATCCCGTAGTGGTCGGCCTCGCGCTCGGCGTCGCGGCTGTACTTCTGCCCGAGCAGCACGGCGGCCACCTGCGCCGCGCCCACCGCGAGCATGCCCGCGGGCTTCCCGCCGCGGCCACGGCGGTCCACCGCGGCGGAGACCGCCGCGACGGCCCCCATCAGCAGGAGCCCCCGCTCCATCGCCTTGGCGCCGTGGCGCGCCGCCGCGTGCACGATCTCGTGGCCCAGCACCGCGGCGAGCTCGGCCTCGTCCTCGAGCAGGTAGAGGAGACCCCGGTTGACCGCGATCTTGCCGCCGGGAAGCGCCCAGGCGTTGGGCTCGGAGTCGTTGACCACCGCGAACTCGTAGGGCAGGCGCCGGTCGGCGACGTCCGCGAGCCGCTGGCCCACCTCGCGCACATAGGCCGCCACACCCGGGTCCGCGACGTAGTCGCCGCCCTGCATCTGGCGGGCGGGCAGGTAGTTCTCGCGCCCAAGCGAGAGCTCCATCGTCTCGGGTATGAGCCTGAGCTCCTGCTCGCCGGTGACCGGGTTGGTGGCGCAGCCGGCGAGCAGCAGCGCAAACGCGCCCAGGAGGAAGACCGTACGTGCGCGCCGACAACGCCGTCTGTCCATTCCATCGGTCTGGCCGGCGCCGGCAACCCGAAGGATGGAAGGTCTGAAAAATCGCGATTTCTCAGACCGCTGCCAGAGACGGCCTGTCGGTTCATGCAGGGGGAAGTGCATGGCAAGACGACCATTGTGCATTGCAGAAATAGTGAAGGAAGCTCTGATCAATCCGCTGCGCGGATTGATCGGCGCGATAGTGCTTCGCGGTCATTCTGATTTTCCTTGAGTCATTATGCACTTCCCTGTGCATGGGTCGTCCCGCGGCCGTCCCTGGCCGCGGGGACGGTCTGAAAAATCGGGATAATGGGATGGTCCGCCCCCCGTTCCCAACCGTCGGCTACGCTCGACGGGCGTAAAGAAGCCGCGGGCATGGGGCCCGGGCACGAGACGGGATCCGGGAGGCGGACCATGAGCGAGATTAGC
>JALSJE010000004.1 GCA_026989495.1 Gammaproteobacteria bacterium
GGACACGGGGCCGAAGCGCCCCCGCCATCCCCACCCGTCGTGGGCGCGGCTTCCAGCCGCGCCCAGGGCCGGCTGGAAGCCGGCCCCACGGGAGCCCGGGCGTGCGATGCCGACCAGAAGCCGGGCCCACGGGAGCCCGGGCGTGCGGGACCGGCTGGAAGCCGGGCCCACGGGAGCCCGGCTGCACAGCGGACGGCAGCCGCACCCGGGGATGGCGACCGAAGGCACACCGATGCGTCCATGGCCACGTCGCCACGCTCCACCTGGCCGTTGCCCCCCGCGCTCAGGCCTCGATCCTCCGCAGCAGGCTCACCATCTCGAGGGCGGTCAGCGCCGCATCCGCGCCCTTGTTGCCCGCCTTGGTGCCGGCGCGCTCCAGGGCCTGCTCGATGGTGTCCGTGGTGAGCACGCCGAAGGCCACGGGCACCCCCGTGTCCAGCATGGCCTTCGAGAGCCCCTTGGCGCATTCGCCCGCCACGTGGTCGAAATGGGGGGTGGCGCCGCGGATGACCGCCCCGAGGGCGATGACCGCGTCGTAGCGGCGGCTGGCGGCGAGACGCCGGGCCAGCAGCGGCAGCTCGAAGGCGCCCGGCACCCTGTAGACGTGGATGTCGGCCTCGGCCACGCCGTGGCGCCGCAGCGCATCGAGCGCGCCCGCGAGCAGGCTCTCGACCACGAGCCCGTTGAAGCGCGCGGCCACGACGGCGAAGCGCGCATCGCGCGCCTGGAAATCGCCCTCGAAGGTCCTGATCGCCATTTCCCCTCCCGTCCGGTGCGGCCGTGGCTAGGACTGGCCCACGTACTCTACCACCTCGAGTCCGAAGCCCGAGAGCCCGTGCATGATCTTGGGCGCGCTCAGGACCCGCATCCGGCGCACGCCCTGGTCGCGCAGGATCTGGGCTCCGATGCCCACGGTGCGCAGCTCGTGCGGGCGGCCCGCCTCCTCGTGCTCGGCCTCCCCGGGCCGGCCCTGGACCGCGCGCAGGGCGTGCTCGCGGATACGGCGCACCAGGACCCGCGGGTCCTGCTCGCGCGCGAGCACCACCACGATGCCCCGGCCCTCCTCGGCCACCCGCGCCATGGCATCGTGCAGGGGCCAGCCGCATCCGGCCCCGCGCGGTGCGAAGAGGTCGCAGAGGGCGTCCTGCACGTGCACCCGCACCAGCACCGGTTCCTCCGGGTCCGGCTCGCCGCACCGCAGGGCGAGATGCACGCGCCCGTCCACCACGTCCTGGTAGGCGGTGAGATGGAAGGTCCCCCAGGGCGTCTCGATGCCGCACTCGGCGGCGCGCTCCACGGTCTGCTCGTGCTGGAGCCGGTAGCGGATGAGGTCGGCGATGGTGCCGAGCTTGAGGCCATGCTCGGCGGCGAAGCGCTCCAGGTCCGGGCGCCGCGCCATGGTGCCGTCCTCGTTGAGGATCTCCACGATCACGGCGGCGGGCTCGAGGCCGGCGAGGCGGGCCAGGTCGCAGCCGGCCTCGGTGTGGCCGGCGCGGGTGAGCACACCGCCGGGCTGGGCCATGAGCGGGAAGACGTGCCCCGGCATGACGATGTCCTCGGGGCCGGCGTCCGGGGCGACCGCGGCGCGGATGGTGGTGGCGCGGTCGGCCGCGGAGATGCCCGTGGTGACGCCGCGCGCGGCCTCGATGGAGACGGTGAAGTTGGTGGCGTGGCGCGCGTCGGTGCCCGCGACCATGAGCGGCAGGCGCAGCCGCTCGCAGCGCTCGCGCGTGAGCGTGAGGCAGATGAGCCCGCGCCCGTAGCGGGCCATGAAGTTGATGTCCTCGGGGCGCACGAGCTCGGCCGCCATGACGAGGTCGCCCTCGTTCTCGCGGTCCTCGTCGTCCATGATGATGACCATCCGGCCGCGCCGGATGTCCTCGATGATCTCCTCGATGGGGCTGAGCGCCATGGCCGTCAGCCCTCCCGCGCCCCGAGGCCGAGGCCGGCGAGGCGCTCCCAGGTGAGCCCGCCGTCCAGGCGCCCCTCCAGCAGCCGCTCCAGATAGCGGGCGACGATGTCCACCTCCAGGTTCACGCGCGCCCCCGGGCGCAGGCCGTCGAGGGTGGTGACGGCCAGCGTGTGGGGCACCAGGCTCACATCGAAGGTCTCCCCCTCGACGGCGTTGACCGTGAGCGAGACCCCGTCCACGGCGACCGAGCCCTTGCGCGCCACGTAGCGTGCGAGCCCTCCGGGCAGGCGGAAGCGCAGCAGCACGCACTCGCCGCGCGGCTGGCGGGCGGCGACGGTGGCGACACCGTCCACATGGCCCGTCACCAGATGCCCCCCGAGCGGCGTCGAGAGCGTGAGCGCCTTCTCGAGGTTCACGCGCGCGCGGGCGGTGAGCCTGCCGAGGGTGGTGCGCGCCAGGGTCTCGGCGGAGAGGTCGGCCTCGAAGGCCCCGGGTGCCACCGTGACGGCGGTCAGGCACACGCCGCTCACGGCGATGCTGTCGCCCACCGCCACGCCCTCGAGGAAACCCGGGGGCGTGCCGATGCGGGCGCGCGCGCCGCTCCCGCGCCGCTCGAGCGCCCGCACCTCGCCTACCGCCTGCACGATGCCCGTGAACATTTCTGGAAACTCTATGAAAACTCTGATCGATCCGCTTCGCGGATCGATCAGCGCGATGGCGCTTCGCGGTCCATTCGATTTTTCTCCAAGTCGTCATGCACTTCCATGTGCATGAACCGTCCCGCAGCCGTCCCTGGCCGCGGGGAGGATCTGAAAAATCGCGATTTTTCAGACCCTCCTTCTTACTGTCCCCGCGGCCGCGCCGTGATGCGAAGGTCCGGCCCCACGGCGCGGACCTCCAGGATCTCCAGGGCGATGCGCCGGTCCATGCGGGTGATGCCCGGCAGCGTGAACATCCCGCGGGCCGCGTCCCCCATGAGGTGCGGCGCGAGATAGACCACCAGCTCGTCGACCAGCCCCGCCGCCACGAAGGCCCCCGCGAGCGTCGGGCCGGCCTCCACCAGGACCTCGTTCGCCTCGCGCCCGGCAAGGTACCGGAGCGCGGCCGCGAGCGCCACCCTGCCGTCCGTGGCGGATTCCAGCACCGCCACCTCGGCGCCGGCCGCCTCCAGGGCCCGGCGCCGGTCCGTGTCCTCGCACGCGGCGAGGATCAGCACCGGCCCCGGCTCGCGCAGCAGGCGTGCGCCGGGGGGCGTGGCCATGTTGCTGTCGAGCACCGTGCGCAGGGGCTGGCGCGGGGCCGGCGTGCCGCCTGGACGGGCCGTGAGGGCCGGGTCGTCGGCGCGCACCGTGCCCGAGCCCGTGAGCACCACGGAGCTGCGCGCGCGCAGGCGGTGCACGTCGGCGCGGGCCTCGCCGGAGGTGATCCAGCGGCTCTCGCCGGAGGCCATGGCGGTGCGCCCGTCGAGGCTCGCCGCGAGCTTGATCCGCACCCAGGGCAGCCCCGTGCGCATGCGCTTGAGGAAGCCCGGATTCAGGGCTTCGGCCTCGGCCGCCATCAGGCCCGCCTCGGCCGCGATGCCGGCCGCGCGCAGGCGCGCCAGCCCCTGTCCCGCCACCTGCGGGTTGGGGTCCTCCAGGGCGGCCACCACTCGCTTCACCCCGGCGGCGATCAGGGCATCGGCGCAGGGCGGCGTGCGGCCGTGGTGCGCGCAGGGCTCGAGGGTGACGTAGCAGGTGGCCCCGCGGGCCGCCGCCCCGGCCGCCTCCAGGGCCGCCGCCTCGGCGTGGGGGCCGCCCGCCCGTTCGTGCCAGCCCTCGCCGACCACGGCGCCGTCGCGCACGAGCACGCAGCCCACGCGGGGATTCGGGTCCGTGGTCCACAGGCCGCGGCGGGCGAGCCGCAGGGCCCGGGCCATCCAGCGGGCGTCCTCGGCCGTGAAGGGCATGGGAGGTCAGCGCTCGCCCTCGTCGGGCAGGAGCGGCATCTGGCGCGCGCGCGCCTCCGGCGGCAGCTCGCGCTGCAGGCGCTCGATCTCCTCGCGGAAGGCGTTCACGTCCTGGAAGCTGCGGTAGACGGAGGCGAAACGCACGTAGGCCACCTGGTCGAGCCCCCGCAGCTCCTCCATCACCCACTCGCCCACGTCGCGCGAGGAGATCTCGCGCTCGCCCGCGCCGCGCAGCCGGCGCTTGATCCGCTCGATGGCGGCCTCCACCTGCTCGGTCGCCACCGGACGCTTCTCCAGGGCGCGCAGCATGCCCGTGCGCAGCTTCTCCTCGCTGAAGGGCTCGCGCGTGCCGTCGCGCTTGACGATGCGCGGCATCACGAGCTCCACCGTCTCGTAGGTGGTGAAGCGCTCGCCGCAGGCGGTGCACTCGCGCCGCCGGCGCACCTGGGCCCCGTCGCTCGCGGGGCGCGAGTCGATCACGCGGGTGTCCTCGGCGCCGCAGAAGGGGCAGTGCATGGCGCGGCGCGCCCTCCCGGTCTCAGGCGTCCGCAGCCGCCGCGCGCGCGGCCTGCACGGTGCGCTCGTAGACGGGAAAGCGCGCGCACAGGGCCGCCACCCGCTCGCGCACGCGCGCGATGAGGGCCTCGTCGGCGAGGTCGTCGATGATGTCGCACATCCAGCCGGCGAGCTCGCGGCACTCGGCCTCCTCGAGGCCGCGCGTGGTCACCGCGGGCGTGCCCACGCGGATGCCGCTGGTGACGAAGGGCTTCTGCGGGTCGTTGGGCACGGCGTTCTTGTTGACCGTGATGTGGGCCCGGCCGAGCGCTTCCTCCACCGCCTTGCCCGTGAGCCCGCGGGCGATGAAGCTCACGAGGAAGAGGTGGTTGTCCGTGCCGCCCGAGACCACCTCGTGGCCGCGCGCCATGAAGACTTCGGCCATGGCCCGCGCGTTGGCCACCACCTGCCGCTGGTAGTCGCGGAAGGCCGGCTCCATGGCCTCCTTGAGGGCCACCGCCTTGGCGGCGATGACGTGCATGAGCGGCCCGCCCTGGGTGCCCGGAAACACCAGCGAGTTGAGCCGCTTCTCGATCTCGGGGTTGGCGCGCGCGAGGATCATGCCCCCGCGGGGCCCGCGCAGGGTCTTGTGGGTGGTGGTGGTGACCACGTCGGCCTCCGGCACCGGGTTCGGGTAGAGCCCGGCCGCCACCAGCCCGGCAACGTGGGCCATGTCGACCACGAGCCAGGCGCCCACCTCGTCGGCGATGGCGCGGAAGCGTCCCCAGTCCATGATGCGCGAGTAGGCCGAGAAGCCCGCGACGATCATCTTCGGCCGGTGCTCGCGGGCGAGACGGGCGACCTCGTCGTAGTCCACCTCGCCGGTCCGCGGGTCGAGCCCGTACTGGACCGCGTTGAAGAGCCTGCCGGAGAAGTTGACCCTGGCCCCGTGGGTGAGGTGGCCGCCGTGGGCCAGGCTCATGCCGAGGATGGTGTCGCCCGGCTCCAGCAGGGCGAGGTAGACGGCAGCGTTGGCCTGCGAGCCGGAGTGGGGCTGCACGTTGGCGTAGTCCGCGCCGAACAGGGCCTTGGCGCGCTCGATGGCGAGCCGCTCGGCGATGTCGACGAACTCGCAGCCACCGTAGTAGCGCCGCCCGGGATAGCCCTCGGCGTACTTGTTGGTCAGCACCGAGCCCTGCGCCTCCAGCACGCGCGGGCTGGCGTAGTTCTCGGAGGCGATGAGCTCGATGTGCGCTTCCTGGCGCCGCTCCTCGCCGCGGATGGCCTCGGCGAGCTCCTCGTCGAAGCCCGCGATGGTCATGTCCTGCGTATACATGTCTGCATCTCCTGCGCCGCCTCAGCACCTGACGTCGGCCGGTCCGGCGCCCGCCGCAGCCGCCGCCCGCGCGAGATCGCGGTCGAAGGTCGCCAGCCGCGCCCCCTCGCGCAGCGCCAGCTCCAGATAGGCCGCATCGTAGGCGCTCAGGCCGTGCTCGAGCGCGAGCGCCCGCACCTGCGACTGCCAGCGGAACCCGTGGGCGGCGTCTGTTTGGATCGGCAGGTCCGCAAGCTTAGCAAGGAACGTGGATGCCCGGCCCGGCGCGACCCGCCCCCGCCGCTCGGCCACGCACAGCGCGTTGGTGATCTCGGCATGCCAGAGCCCTGGCACCAGGACGGTCCGCGACGGCAGGGAACGCAGCAGCGCCAGCGCGAGCCCGGCCTCCCGCGCATCGGGCCTCTCGATCAGCCAGGCGAGCGCAACCGAGGCGTCCAGCACGAGCGGGGCTAGCTCCGGCCCGCCTCGATCCATTCCCTGACCTCTTCCGCCGAGACGTCCCTGACCCTGGGCATGCGTGCGAGCGCCTCCACCGCGGCCTCCGCGGCACGGCGGTCCCTGTCGCGATAGGGCACGAGCCTGGCCACCGGCCGTCCACGATGGGTGATGGTCACCTCTGCGCCGGCCCTCACCAGCCGAAGCAGCTCCGACAGGCGGGCCTTCGCCTCGAAGGCGCCCACGCGGATCTCATCGGTCGTCGCCGGCATGACCGGTGCCCGCCACCATGCTCACACAGCACCCCAATCTAGTTTACTCTTCTGGCCTGTTCAGGCCAAACAACCGGCCAGGCGGGCGAGACGGGCGCGCATGCGGCGGACGTGGGAGCCCGCCCAGTAGGGCTTGCGGCAGCGCGGGCACCAGCGCACGGGCGAGCCGCTCCTCCGCACCTCGGGCGGGACGGCGACCCGCACCGCCTCCGGCGCGGGCGCGAGCGGCGTGTTGCACAGCAGGCAGCGGGTGAAGGGGGCCTGCTGCCAGTCGAGGCCGAGACGCGCGGTGAGCTCGCGCGCGCAGGCCTCGGTGCCGCTCGCGCGCAGCAGGATCACCCGTCCCGGGGCCTCGCGGTGCTCCAGGAGCTTGCGGTCGCGGGTGAGCAGGAGCCGCCCCTCCGCCACCGCCCGGCTCAGGATGTCGCGGTCCCTGTGATGCCCCGGCGCGATGACGGTATCGTAGCCCGCCGCACGCAGCCAGCGCCCCAGCCCCGCCAGCATCGCGTCGGCGAGGAAGCGCGGCGCAGGGGCGCGCGGCGCGGACACGGGCGCGCGGAGCGCGCAGTCGCGGGGAGCGCCGCCCCGCGCGCAGGAATCATCTTCAGGCTCCGGCACCTTCACCCCCCCCGTGCGAGTGGATTCCGGCCCGGCCGTCTTCCCGCCCCCGGTGGGGACGGCTTCCAGCCGGCCTAGGGCACCCAACCCCTGTAGGGCCGGCACCC
>JALSJE010000005.1 GCA_026989495.1 Gammaproteobacteria bacterium
CGCCACAACGCCGCCTCGACCGCCGCGTGCGGACGCAGGACCAGACGGTCGCCTTCGAGCCAGGCCACGAGCGCGTCGCCCGGCTTCAGGCCGAGCCGGTGCCGCGCCGCGGTGGGGATCGCCGTCTGGCCGCGGGATCCGATCCGCAGGCGCAGCATCCCTCTGTTCCCGAAGGGTGTTTCCGCCATCTCTGCTAGCATAGGACACATGCGGCCGGCGCGCTTCGAGCGGATCCGGGTCCACGAACGTTATTGGCGATGATGGGCACACGAGCCATCTCCCCCCCTCCCTGTGTCCCTCCCCCCGCGCGCGGGGGGAGGGAAGGGAGGCCGGGGCATGCGACCTGCGGCCCGGCGCGCGGCGGCACGAGCGCGGGACCTGCGCCGGGCGCGGGGGGCTTCACGCTGGTGGAGCTGGTGATCGTGATCGTGCTGGCGGGGATCCTGGCGATCGCGGCCTTCCCGCGTTTCGTGGACCGCGGCGCCTTCGAGGCGCGCGGCTACCGCGAGGCGGTGCGCGCGGCCCTGCGCTACGCCCACAAGCATGCCATCGCCTCGGGCTGCAACGTGCGCGCCACCGTGGACGCGACGGGCTACGCGCTCAAGCGCAGCGACAGCTGCACCGGCACCACGGACTTCGGCACCGACGTGCGCCGCCCGGACGGGGGCGGCGCCTTCTCGGGCGGCACGCCCTCGGGCGTGGCCGTGAGCGGAAGCCTGGACATCTGGTTCGACTCGGGGGGGCGCCCCTTTGAGGCCGCGGGCGGCACCGCGCTCTCGAGCCCCGCGAGCGTCACCGTGGGCGGCGAGGCCGTGACCGTGGAGCACGTGACCGGCTATGTGCATTGAGGCGGACAGGGACCCCCTCCCCGGCCCTCCCCCAGGGGGGGAGGGGGACGAGGCAGGGGCCGTTTCCGGGGACCCCCTCCCCGGCCCTCCCCCGCTGCGCCGGGGAGGGGGACACCCCCCTCCCCGCCCCTCCCCCCGCTCTGCGGGGGGAGGGGGCAGGTGGGGGGCCGCGCCGCGGGCGGCCGGCATGACGCTGGTGGAGCTGATCGTCGCCATCGTGGTGATCAGCATCGCGGTGGCCGGCGTGCTCGCCGCCCTCAACCAGGCCACCCGCCACGGCGCCGATCCCATGGTCTGGGAGCAGGCCGTGGCCGTCGCGCAGTCCTACCTGGAGGAGATCACGCTCGCCGCCTACGCCGACCCCGACGGCGAGACGGGCTGCGGGCCGGAGACGGGCGAGACGCGGGCCACCTACGACGACGTCTGCGACTACAACGGGCTGAACGACGCGAGCGGGGCGGTGGACCGCAACGGGAACGCCATCACGGGGCTCGAGGCCTACAACGTGCAGGTGAGCGTCGCCGACGGCACGCTCAACGGCGTCACCGGCCGCCGCATCGAGGTCACCGTGACCCACGACGCGCTGCCGGACCTCCAGATACGGATCGCCGGCTGGCGGATGAACTACTGATGCGAGGCGCGAGTCCATCAGCGGTCACGGGGCGCGGCAGGAAGCCGCGCCCACGAGGGACGCGCCCGGGGAACCCGGTTCCCTGCAGGGCCGGAATCCTGCCGGCCCGCCCGGCGGCCAGGGGACGCGACGGCGCGGCAGGATGCCGCGCCTGCGGGGGAGACGGCCGGCCGGAGTCCGTTCCCCGCCCGTATCCGCCCGTATCGCCATCCCGCGACGGCCGTACCGGACCGCGTCCGGCCCGGGGGCTGACGCTGGTGGAGATGATCGTGGTGATCGTGATCGTCGGCATCGTGGCCGGTGTCGCGGCGCGCTTCATCGCAGGGCCCGTCCGGGGCTTCGTGGACACGGCGCGCCGCGCCGAGCTGGTGGACGCGGCCGACACGGCGCTGAAGCACATGATCCGGGAGCTGCGGCTTGCGCTGCCGAACAGCGTGCGCGTGGCCTGCGGCGGGCGCTGCATCGAGTTCCTGCGCGTGCTCGAGGGCGGGCGCTACCGCGCCCGGCCCCCGGGCGACCCGCTCGACTTCACCGCCGTCGACGACCGCTTCGACGTGGTGGGCCAGCTCCGGCGGCTCGCCCAGATCGCGACGGCCGCGAGCCCCAACGCCTGTGTGGCGGGGCTGGCCGACTGCCTGGTGGTCTACAACACCGGCCAGCCCGGCGCCGACGCGTGGCGCAACGACAACATGGCCACCATCTCCGGCTTCGCCGACGACGGCGCCGCCGATGGATCCGACCACCTGCGCTTCACCCGCCGGCGCTTCCCCTACCCTTCGCCCGCCCAGCGCTTCTACATCGTGGACACACCCGTGACCTTCCACTGTGACCTCGCCGCGGGCACCATCCGTCGCTACCAGGACTACCGCATCTCGCCGACGCAGCCGACGGACCCCTCCGTGCCGCCTCTCAGCACCGTCGCCGATCCCCCGCTGGTGGTGGACCGCGTCAGGGACTGCCTGTTCACCTACAGCCCCGGCAGCGGCACCCGCGCGGGGCTGGTCACCATCACCCTCGCCGTGGGCGAGGGGGGCGAGAAGGTAACGCTGCTCCAGCAGGCGCACGTGCCGAACCAGCCATGAGCCGACGCACGCCGCAGCCGAGCGCACCGGACCGCCAGCGGGGCTTCTCGCTGGTGGGGGCGATCTTCCTCATCGTGGTGCTGGCCGCGCTCGGCGCCTATATCGTCACCGTCACCAGCGTGCAGCACCGGATCCCGGCCCTCAGCATCCAGGGCGCGCGCGCCTGGTTCGCGGCGCTCGCCGGGCTCGAATGGGCCATCGTCAAGGAGAAGGCCTCCACGAGCTGCGACACCAACGGGGCGAGCTTCGACGTGGAGGGCTTCACGGTCACGGTCCAGTGCGACGGCATGGGCGGGCCGTTCCGGGAAGGGGGCGGCAGCCCCTACGAGCTGGTGCGCCTCACCGTGACGGCCACCCGCGCGAGCGGCGAGGACCAGGTGCGCCGCACCGTCACCGCCGTGGTCAAGCCTGACTGACCGCGACGGCCCGTTTGACAGCCCCGCGGGCCGGTGCTGCAATCGGAGCGGGAGGTGGCGGCCATGGAGCCCCTGGAGCACTACACCGTCGAGGACCACGCCCGCTGGGAGGGCGACTGGGAGCTCGTCCGCGGCCAGCCGCTCGCGATGACGCCCTCGCCGGGCATCGCGCACCAGCGCGTGAGCCTGCGGCTGGCCCGCCAGCTCGACGAGGCGCTCGAAGGCTGCCCGCGTTGCGTCGTGCTCATGGAGACGGACTGGACGGTCAGCGCCGACACCGTCGTGCGTCCCGACGTGATGGTGGTGTGCGGCGTGCGGGGCGAGCGGGTGACCCGCACGCCGGCGCTCGTCATCGAGGTCGTCTCGCCGGAGTCGGCGCGGCGCGACGAGCGCATCAAGCTCACCCTCTACGCCGAGGAGGGCGTGCCCTGGTACCTTCTCGCCTACCCGGCCCAGCGGAAGCTCCGCATCCACGCGCTCGAGGCGGGCCGCTACCGCAAGGTGGCGGAGATCGGGAACGAGACCTGGTCCACGGAGATCGAGGGCTCGCGCGTCACGGTCGTAGGCGCCCCGATCTGGCCGCGGGAGGGCTGAGACGATGGCGAGCGTGCACGAGGCACCCTCCGTCCGCCGGCACCGCTGGACGGTGGCCGACTACCACCGCCTGGCCGAGGCCGGGATCCTCGGCGAGGACGACCGCGTGGAGCTGATCGAGGGAGAGCTGTACGAGATGGCGCCGATAGGAAGTCGGCACGCGGGTGCCGTGAGCTATCTGAACCGGATCCTCCAGCAAGCCGCGGGCAACCGGGGCATCGTCTCGCCCCAGAACCCGATCCGCCTGGGCGAGCGCTCCGAGCCGCAGCCGGATCTGGCGCTGCTGCGGCCCCGCGCGGACTGGTACCGCAAGGACCATCCCGGCCCGGACGACGTGCTGCTGGTCGTCGAGGTGGCCGACGCCACCGCGGCCTGGGACCGCGAGGTCAAGCTCCCGCTCTACGCCCGCCACGGCATCCCCGAGGCCTGGCTGGTGGACCTGGAGGCGGGGCGCCTCGAGATCCACCGCGAGCCGGGACCCGAGGGCTACCGCCGCATCCAGCGCCTGCCGCTGGCGGAGGCGCGCGCCGTGCGACCGGCCGCGCTGCCGGAGGCCCCGGCGCTGGATCTCTCGTCTCTCGCCTGAGCGCGTGGCCGCCACCGACGCCCTCGTCCGCCGCTGGTGCCGCGAGGGCGACGAGCAGGCCTTCACCGCCTTCTACCGCGCCGAGGCCCCGCGGCTGTGGAAGCTGCTGCTGGCCCGCGGGGCCGGGCCGGAGGAGGCCTACGACCTGCTCGCCGAGGCCTTCCTGCGGCTCGTGCGTACGGTCTGCCGCGACCCGACGGCCCCCCGCGCCCTGCTCTACCGCATCGCCCTCAACCTGCTGGTGGACCACCAGCGCCGCCAGGCCACCGCCCGCCGCCTCGCCCCGGACCCGCCCGAGCCGGCCGTCGGCGACGCCGCCGAGCACGAGGCCCTGCGGCGGCTGGTGCGCGAGCGCCTCGGGCCGGACGAGCAGAACATCGTGCTGATGCGTTACTGGATCGGGATGACGCACCGGGAGATCGCCACGGCCCTGGGGCTGCCCGAGGGCACGGTGCGCCGCAGGGCCGCCGAGGCGCTCGCCCGGCTGCGGGCGGCCTGGCGGGAGGGAGACGGGTGAGCCTCGCCGAGGAGAAGGCGCTGGCCGCGCGCCTCGAGGCGGCCTTCGAGGCCCTGCCGGAGCCGGACCCGGCGCGGCTCGCGGCGATCGAGGCGCGCGTCGCGGCCGCGGCGCACCGCCGCGCCGCGGCCCGGCGCGCCGCCTGGTGGCTCGCCGCCGCGCTCGCCGCGGGTGCGGCGGCGGCCGCCGGCTGGTGGGCGGCCCGGCCGTGGTCGCCGCCCGCCGCGTCGGAGGCGCCGGCCGCGCCGCGCCCGGCGGGCGTTGCGCCCGAGGCGCCGGACCGGCAGGGGCCCGCCGCGCCGGCTCCGCCGGCCCCGGACCATGGACCGATCATCTACCGCCGATGAGCGCACCCATGGCAACGAGACCGCAGGCCATTCTCCTCGCCCTCCTCGCCCTGCTGGCGGGCACGGCCGCGTGGGCCGCGCCGGGCGACGTCCTCTTCAGCGACGATTTCGAGCGCGCGAGCCTCGGGGCCGACTGGAGCGTGACCGCCTCGGGGGGCGACGCCGGCATCAGCGACATCACGGCCAACAGCGGCACCCGCTCCATGTACCTGCGCTGGGACACCGTCAGCGTCACCAGCCGCGCCATCGACCTCTCGGCCGTGCCGGCGGCCGAGCTGCGCTACTGGGTGCGGCGCGGCTCCGACAGCTTCGACGAATGGCCGGAGAATGCCAACGAGGACCTCGTCGTCGAGTACCTCGACAGCGGCGGCACCTGGCGCCAGCTCGCCCTCTACCCCACCGGCGGCCCCCAGGGCGAGATCTTCAACGCGGCGATCCCGCTGCCCGCCGACGCGCTCCATGCGGGCCTGCGCCTGCGCTTCACCATGCCGCAGGGGAGCGGCCCCAACGGCGCGCTGAACTGCCAGAACGACGCCGGCCAGTCCGACTGCGACTACTGGCACGTGGACGACGTGCAGATCGTCGAGCAGGCCCCCACGCCCCCCGTCGTGGGCGGCTTCTGCGACGACTTCGAGAGCGGGCTGGCGAACTGGACGATCCTGCGCGCCGGGGGCGACGCCGGCACCGGCACCCACACCGCGCTCTCGCCCACCCACAGCCTCTACCTGCGCTGGGGCGTGGTCAGCGTCACCTCGCGCACCGCCGACCTGAGCGGCCTGACCACGGGCTCCATCCAGTACTGGGTGCGGCGCGGGGACGACGGCTTCAGCGAGGATCCCGACGGCGGTGAGGACCTGGTCGTCGAGTATTACAGCAGCAGCGGCACCTGGGTGGTGCTCGACACCTTCACCGGCGCCGGCACCCCGGGCCAGACCTTCTTCCGCAGCTATGCCCTGCCCGCCGACGCGCGCCATCCCGGCTTCCGGCTCCGTTTCCGGATGACCGGCGGCAGCGGCAGCGACTACGACTACTGGCACGTGGACGACGTCTGCCTCGGCCCGTCCGGCTTCCCGGCCCCCACCCCCCTGGCGCACTACGCCATGGAGGAGCCCGCCTGGAACGGCACCTCGGGGGAGGTCAAGGACGGGTCGGGCAACGGCAACCACGGCACCGCCGTGGGCGGGGCCGACACCACGCCCGACGGCAAGGTCTGCCGCGGCGGCGAGATCCCGGCCAACACCTCCAGCGCCGTCCAGGACGCCATCGACACCGGCCTCGACGTGGACACCGACATCGGCCGGCGCGGCACCGTGGCCTTCTGGTACCGCGCGAGGCAACGCTGGGAGAACGGTGCGCGGCGCATGCTGTTCGACGCCTCCACCGAGGTGTACAACAATTTCAACGACAAGTATTTCTTCCTCCAGCTCGACGACGGGCGCCTGGAGTTCCGCTTCGAGGACGGCAACGACGCCGACTTCGAGGTCCGCACGGGCGAGCTCGACTACCCTGGAGGCACCTGGGTGCACATCGCCGTCACCTGGGACTTCGTCGCCAACCGCTTCCAGATCTACGTCAACGGGGCGCTCGAGGCCGAGCGGACCTTCAGCACCAACGGCGTCATACCGAGCGAGCTCGGCACACTCTATCTCGGCGACAACCGCTCGGGCTATCACCCCGGCGGCACCGGCAACTCCGCCGACGGCACCCTGGACGAGGCCTACATCTACTCGACCGTGCTCACCCGGTCCCAGATACAGACCATCATGAACGCCACCCATTCCTGCGCGGCGCTGGCCGGCTTCACCATCGACGTGGGCACGGGCTCGGCCAGCACCTGCACCCCGCACGCCGTCACCATCACGGCCCAGAGCACGGCCGGCGGCACCTTCACGGGCTACACCGGCACCATCAGCCTGAGCACGTCGTCGGGCCACGGCACCTGGTCCGTGAACACGGCCTCGGGCACCCTGAGCGACCCCACGGCCGACGACGGCGCCGCTACCTACACCTTCGTGGCGGCCGAC
>JALSJE010000006.1 GCA_026989495.1 Gammaproteobacteria bacterium
AGCCCTGGCAGATGACCCTGGTCCCGCGTCCGACGAGGATGCTCATGCCGGGATCCCCCCTTGCGCGCCCCGTGCGCCCGCGGCGGCCGCCACCACCTTGCGCGCCGCCTCGGTGAGGTCCGAGGCGGCGATGATGTCGAGCCCGCTCGCGGCGAGCCTCTCCCGTCCTGCCTCCGCGTTGGTGCCCTCGAGGCGCACCACCACCGGCACGCGCACCTCCACCTGCCGCACCGCCTGCAGGATGCCGTCGGCGATGAGGTCGCAGCGCACGATGCCGCCGAAGATGTTGACCAGGATGGCCCGCACCTTGCCGTCGGCGAGGATGAGCTTGAAGGCCTCGGCCACGCGCTCGGCGGTGGCGTCGCCGCCCACGTCGAGGAAGTTGGCCGGCTCGCCGCCGTGGAGCTTGATGAGATCCATGGTGGCCATGGCCAGCCCCGCCCCGTTGACCATGCAGCCGATGGTCCCGTCCAGGGCCACGTAGTTGAGCCCATGGGCGCGCGCCTCGCGCTCGCGCGGCTCCTCCTGGCTCTCGTCGCGCAGCCCCGCGAGCGTCTCCTGGCGCCAGAGGGCGTTGTCGTCGAGCACCACCTTGGCGTCGAGCGCGACCAGCCCGCCATCTGCGGTGACCACCAGGGGATTGACCTCCACCAGGGAGGCGTCGCGCTCGGTGAAGAGGCGGTGGAGCGCGCCTGCGAGGGCGACGAAGGTCCTGACCTGTCCGGGGTCGAGGCCCAGGGCGAAGCCGAGGCGCCGGCCGAGAAAGGGCTGGAAGCCGCTCACGGGGCTCGCATGCACCGTATGGATGGCCTCGGGCCGCTCCGCCGCCACCTGCTCGATGTCCATGCCCCCGGCCGCCGAGGCGACGAGGGCGACGCGCCCGCGGGCGCGGTCGACCAGCACGGCAAGGTAGAGCTCCCGCGCCACCTCGACCGGCCGCTCCACGAGCACGGCGTTGACGGGCAGGCCCACGGGGCCGGTCTGGGCGGTCACCAGGCGCGACCCCAGCAGGGCGGCGGCGGCCTCCGCCGCCGCCTCGGGCGAATCGACCACGCGCACGCCACCCGCCTTCCCCCGGCCGCCCGCATGAACCTGGGCCTTGACCACCCAACGGTTCCCGCCGAGCGCCTCGGCGGCGGCCCGGGCCTCTTCCGGGGAGGCGGCCACACGGCCCTCGGGCACCGGGATGCCGTAGTCGCGGAAGAGCTGCTTCGCCTGATGCTCGTGGAGCTTCATTGCAGGGCCCCTACCCGCCTCCCCAGGGCGCAATTGGCGCCTATTGTGCCGGCTTCGCGGAGGCCGCAAAACCCCGCCCTTGCGGGCCGGCGGCGGGAAGGCCAGACTTCGCGCCATGCACCTGCGGCTGATCCTCGTCGCGCTCGCCGTCTGGCTGCTCGTGGCCGGAATCCGGACCCTGCGCGGCAGGAAGCGACGCCGCGCCGAAGCCCCGCGCCGGCTCCCGGACAGCGAGCCCATGGTGCGCTGCGCCCGCTGCGGCACCTTCGTGCCCGAATCCCGTGCCGTGCGGGTCCACGGCCGGACCTACTGCACCGAGGCGCACGCCCGTCCCGGCGCCGACACCCCCCCGCGCGCCTGACCGGCGCATCCCGCGTCCGAAGCGGCCGCACCGCACGGGCCAGGCTCGCCTATAATGGCGAACAGGCCGTATCCCGGAGCCAGCGCCCGGCACGAACCATGGCCTTCGCGATCAAGAGGCACAGGATCACGGTCTCCGACTACCTCCGCATGGCCGAGGCGGGTATCCTGCGTGACGATGACCGTGTCGAGCTGATCGAGGGAGAGATCGTCGACATGCCGCCGATCGGCGCCGCCCATGCAGGGACGCTGATCCAGCTCACGCGCCTGTTCATGCAGAGAGCCGGAACGAGAGCGCTCGTCTCCGTCCAGAACCCGCTTCGCCTCGGCGAGGACCTCGGCGAGGATTCGATGCCCCAGCCGGACCTGGTCCTCCTGCGCCCCCGTCCGGACTGCTACCGGACCGGGCATCCCGGGCCTGAGGATGTGCTTCTGGTGGTCGAGGTCTGCGACAGCTCCTCGGCCTACGACCGCGAGGTCGAGGTCCCGCTCTACGCCCGCCATGGCGTGCCCGAGGTCTGGCTGGCGGACCTGACCAGGGGCGTCGTGGAGCGCTGCAGGCATCCCGGCCCCGATGGCTATGCGGCGATCGAGACCTGCCAGGGAAGGGACCGGCTCGCGCCCGAACGGCTGCCGGACGTCTCGCTGGCCGTGAGCGAGATCATGGGGCCGGACGGCGGGGCGACCGCATCCTGAGGTCGCTTCCCGCTCCCCCGCCGCCCGCCGCATGACGGCCCCCACCAACGCACGCGCCGCCGCCACGCCCGAGGTGCCCGTGCCGCTTCCGGCGCCGGCGGCACGCGGCGCGGAAGCAGGGCAGGCGCTGGAGCAGGCCTGGCGCGCGCTGCGCTACTTCGGCGTCTACCGGATCCTGATCGCCGGCTTCCTGCTCGCGATCGGCCTGGTCGGCCTCACCCCGGGCGAGGAGCTGCGCTGGCTCCCCCGGCTCTACTTCCCCGCCGCCGCACTTTATCTCGCGGCCGCCGGCGCCGGGCTGTGGCTGGCCGCGCGGCGCTGGCCCGGGCTGGAGCGCCAGGTAAGCCTCCAGGTGCTGGTGGACGTGGCCGCGCTCAGCGTGCTGAGCTTCGCCACCGGCGGCGTGCAGGGCGGGCTTGCGCTCCTCATGATCATCAGCGTGAGCGCGGGCAGCGTGCTCGCCGGGCGCCGCCAGAGCCTCGGCTTCGCCGCGCTGGCCGCGCTCTCGCTGCTCGCAAGCGAGATCTACGCCCACGTCACCGGCTGGGGCGGCGGCACCACGCACTACACCCAGGCGGGCCTCGTCGGCGGGACCTGCTTCGCCAGCGCGCTGCTCGTCAACTGGCTGGCCGAGCGGCTGCGGGCGACCGAGGCCCTCGCCGAGCAGCGCGGCGTCGACCTTGCCAACCTCGCGCAGCTCAATGAGACTATCGTCCAGCGCCTGGAGGCGGGCGTGCTCGTGGTCGACGCGGAGGGACACGTGAGGCTGGCGAACAGCGCGGCGTGGCGCCTGCTCGGGATGCCTGCCGGCGGCATGGAAGGCAGGCCGCTCGCCGCCTTCGCGCCGGAGCTCGCGGAGCGCTTCCATGCCTGGCGCGACGATCCCCGCGTCCAGCCCGAGCCCCTGCGCCCCTCACGCGATCAGGAGATCGAGATCCGGCTCGTGCCGCTGGGCGCCGGCGCGCGTGCCGGCACGGCCGTCTTCCTCGAGGACACGGCCGCCATCGTGCAGCGGGCGCGCCAGATGAAGCTCGCGGCACTGGGGCGGCTCACCGCGAGCATCGCCCACGAGATCCGCAACCCGCTCGGCGCCATCAGCCACGCGGCCCAGCTGCTCGCCGAGTCCCCGGGTCTCGGCGACGCCGACCGCCGCCTCGTCGACATCGTCGTGGCCCAGTGCGACCGGGTCAACGCCATCGTCGAGAACGTGCTGCGGCTCTCGCGCGGCGGGCCCAGCCGTCCCGAGCGGATCGAGCTGGAGCGCTGGCTCGAGGACTTCGCCGACGAGTTCGCCGCCGCCGCGCACCTCGAGGACGAGGCCCTGGAGGTGGCGGCAGAGCCCGGGACGCGGGTGCGCTTCGACCCCTCGCACCTGCACCAGGTCCTGTGGAACCTGTGCCAGAACGCCGCCGAGCATGGGCGCGGCTCCGACGGACGGCTCCACCTGGAGATCCGCGCCGGCCGGCTGGATCCGGCCTCCGGCGCGGTGGTCGTCGAGGTCTGCGACCATGGGCCCGGCATCGAGCCCGAACAGGCGGAGCAGATCTTCGAGCCCTTCTACACCACGCGCGCCGAGGGCAGCGGCCTGGGCCTGTATCTCGCCCGCGAGCTGTGCGAGGTCAATGGCGCGCGCCTGGACCATGTGCCCAACCCGCGGGGCGGGAGCTGCTTCCGCATCACCTTCCCGCCCGCGATCGTGGAGCGATGACCTTGGCCAGGCACCGCGCCCTCATCGTCGACGACGAGCCGGACATCCGCGAGCTCCTGGAGCTGACGCTCGGGCGCATGAACATCGACACCGAGGCGGCGGCGACGCTGGCCGAGGCCCAGGCCGCGCTCGAGCGGGGCCGATTCGACCTGTGCCTCACCGACATGAGGCTCCCCGACGGCAGCGGCATCGAGCTCGTCGAGCGGATCCAGCGCAGCCATCCCGAGCTGCCGGTGGCCGTCATCACCGCCTACGGCAGCATGGAATCCGCCGTGCAGGCGCTCAAGGCCGGCGCCTTCGACTTCGTGTCCAAGCCCGTGGACCTGGGCGTGCTGCGCAACCTGGTGCAGTCGGCGCTGCGCCTGCGAGAGACCGAGTATCCGGGCCGCGACCGCCGCTCGCGGCTGCAGCTGCTGGGCGACTCGCCCGCCATGCGCGAGATCCGCGCGACCATCGTCAAGCTCGCCCGCAGCCAGGCGCCCGTCTACATCAGCGGCGAGTCCGGAACGGGCAAGGAGCTCGTCGCGCGCCTCATCCACGAGAAGGGCCCGCGCGCCGACAGGCCCTTCGTCGCCGTCAACTGCGGCGCCATCCCCGCCGACCTCATGGAGAGCGAGCTCTTCGGCCACCGCAGGGGCAGCTTCACCGGCGCCGTGGCGGACAAGGAGGGCCTGTTCCAGGCCGCCAACGGCGGCACCCTGTTCCTGGACGAGGTCGCCGACCTTCCCCTGCACATGCAGGTCAAGCTCCTGCGCGCCATCCAGGAGCGCGCCGTGCGGCCGGTGGGCGCGCAGAAGGAGGTTGCGGTGGACGTGCGCATCCTCTCGGCGACCCACAAGGACCTCGCCGCCCTGGTGCGCGAGGGGACCTTCCGCCAGGACCTCTATTACCGGATCAACGTCATCGAGCTGCGCGTGCCGCCCCTGCGCGAGCGCCGCGAGGACATACCCCTGCTCGCCCGGCACATCCTGGAGCGCATCGCACGCAACACCGGCATGCGGATGCCGGCGCTCGCGGACGATGCCCTCCAGGCCCTGCAGGACTACCCCTTCCCGGGCAACGTGCGCGAGCTCGAGAACATCCTGGAGCGGGCCTGCACGCTGGCCGAGGGCGAGGTCATCCGCGCCGAGGACCTGCGCCTGCCGCCGCCCGCACCCCTCGAGGAGGGCGCCCCGGCGGGAGGGCTCGAGCCCGGCACCGTGCCGCTCGAGGAGTACCTCGAGCGGATCGAGCGCGACGCGATCCTCAAGGCCCTCGAGCGCACCCGCTACAACAAGACCGCCGCCGCCAGGCTCCTCGGCATCACCTTCCGCGCGCTGCGCTACCGCCTCAAGAAGCTCGGGCTGGAATAGTCCACCGTTCCCCCCCCGCACCACCGAACCCACCCGCAGTCGTTTCCCCATGGCACGTGGGCGCAGCTACCCGCCCCCTTTTCTCTTTCTTTCCCCTTGCAGGCGCGGCTTCCAGCAGCCATTCCGTCCCATCGTGGGCGCGGCTTCCAGCCGCGCCATGGGGCCGGCTGGAAGGCGGCCCCACGGACAGGCCATACCCACGTTTCCGCATGCAGGAAACCACGCCCGGCCATCCGCCCGGCCAGGACCGGCTCAGCGGCAGCTCGCGGGCAGGTAGCGCGGCTCCACGGAGACGCCTGCGCAGACCCAGCGCACCGCGCCGCCGCTCGCCACCTCGGGAGAGAGCCGCAGGCTGCGGCCCGACAGCACCGCGTTCGCCTCGTTGCCGTAGGTGACGCGGATCACGCCGCCGCTCACCTCCACCCTGCGCACATAACGCCCCTGGACGCTGTCGGCCAGCGGCAGCGCGGCCGCGGCATTGTCCGAGGGCATGACACCACGCGTGCGCCAGTACTCGGTGATGGCCGTCTTGGCGGGCCCCGCCAGGGCGAGCCCTTCGGCCACCTGCGCCCGCACGGCATAGTCCCGGTAGGCCGGGATGGCGATGGCCATCAGGATGCCGATGATCGCGACGACGATCATCAGCTCGATCAGCGTGAATCCCGCGCCGGCCCTGCCGACGCGCCCCTTTGCCTCCACGCCTCGCTTCCGCGACCCCAACGCCAACGTCTCCACTCGTTCCCAGCCACTCCACTAGCAACGTACATGCCATCTTTTCCCGCTCCCCGCCCGGCCGGAAGCCCCGGGAAAGACGCATCCTGTCACGACCTGAGGTGACATGGCCCGTCACCTCCCTGACGCGGTGCGGCACCCGGCCCGCCCGCCCAGGGGTCTCGAAGCCCACCGCAACCCGGCCCCGGCCGGTCGTCACGGCCTCTGCCATCGCGCAAACTGTGAACAGCCCCACAAAAATCAAAGGGTAAGGCCGCTACAGTAGCCGCGCCGGGCAAAATGGCCCATCTTGGCATGGGCCCTGCATGAGCGGGGTGCAGCGGGTCCGACCCGTCGCCTGAAGCCCACGGGCGGACGGCATCGCGGAATCACTTGGGAAGAGGAGAGCACCACGATGAGGCAGAAAGGCTTCACCCTGATCGAGCTGATGATCGTCGTCGCGATCATCGGCATCCTGATGGCCATCGCCATCCCGGCCTACCAGGACTACACCATCCGCGCGCAGGTCTCCGAGGGCATGAACCTCGCCTCCGGCGCCAAGGCCTCTGTGGCCGAGTTCTGGACCAACCGTGGCCGCTTCCCTGCGTCCAATACGTCCGCAGGTCTCGCCTCGGCAGCCAGCATCACCGGCAAATACGTTACTAGCGTCCAAATTGATTCCGGCACCAACGCTGGTCGCATCACCATTACTTACGGCAACGACGCCAACAGCGCCATCAGCGGTCAGACTTTGTTGCTCTCGCCCTTCACCACCACGGGCAGCGTGCGCTGGACCTGCAAGGCGGGCACCATCAACACGAAGTACCTGCCTTCGGACTGCCGTTGAACCACCCTTTGGGCATATCGCGCGAAGGGGGGCCTTGCCCCCCTTCGCTTTTTGCGTGAGTCCGCGCTCCACCCATGGCGTCCCGCGGGCCTACATCCA
>JALSJE010000007.1 GCA_026989495.1 Gammaproteobacteria bacterium
TCCCGGGGGGGGTTCGCCGATACGCCTATTTCACCAGCCGGGCGGATTCGTGGCGAGTCCGGCGGGCGGGTGGCGGGCCGCGGGGCGCCCCGCTAGAGTGGAGGGGCATGCGGCGGGAGAGGAGGTCACATCGGCGATGCGGGTACAGGTGCGCTACTTCGCGAGCCTGCGCGAACGCATGGGGCGCGAGGGGCTCAGGCTCGAGGTGCCGGAGGCCGAGCGGCTCACCGTGGCCGAGGTATGGCGGCGGGCGAGCGGCGAGCCCGAGCTCCCGCCAGGGACGCTGTGCGCGGTGAACATGGAGTACGCGGCGCCCGAGCGTGAGGTGCGCGATGGTGACGAGGTGGCCTTCTTCCCGCCCGTGACGGGAGGCGCGCCGTGAGCGTGCGGGTGCGTCTCACGGAGGCGCCCTTCGATCCCTGGGCGGAGGTGGCCGAGGCCGAGCGCGCACGCGGCGCCGCGCGCGCCGCCCACGGGGCGGCGGCGGTGTTCGTCGGCGCCATGCGCGACCGCAACGAGGGTGTGGCGGTCGAGTCCATGTTCCTCGAGCACTACCCCGGCATGACCGAGCGCGAGATGGCGCGGGCCGCCGAAGCGGCCCTGGTACGCTGGGGGGCGGCCGAGGCGGTGGTGGTGCACCGGGTGGGCGAGGTGCGACCGGGCGAGGCGCTGGTGCTGGTGGCGGTGTGGTCCGGGCACCGTGCCCAGGCCTTCGAGGCCTGCCGCGAGATCATGGAGGCGGTCAAGCACCGGGTGCCGCTGTGGAAGCGCGAGCGGCGCGCCGACGGCGAGCGCTGGGTCGAGCGCAACACCCCGGGCCGGATGGACCCCGCCGGGGCTTGAATCGCGGCTTCCGCGCACCCACGCAGAGGGCAGCGCAGGGATCCACCGGACCGAAGGAGCAAGCGATGTCACACCTGACCGAGGCCCAGATCCGTCATTGCCGCCAGAAGCTGGAGGCGCGGCGCCGCGAGCTGCTGGCCGAGATCCGCAGCGAGCTCCAGCGCAGCGAGGAGGAGAGCTACGTGGAGCTGGCCGGGCGCGTGCACGACGAGGCCGAGGAGGCGGTGGCCGACCTCCTGGCGGACATGAATCTCGGCTTCATCGCGCGCCAGATCGAGGAGCTGCGCGAGGTGGAGGCCGCGCTGGCGCGGATCGAAGGCGGCGAGTACGGCGTCTGCACCGATTGCGGGGGAGAGATCGAGCCCGGGCGGCTCGAGGTCCAGCCCGCCGCCGTGCGCTGCATCGAGTGCCAGGCGGCCTGGGAGCGCACCCACGCCACCGCGGGCCAGCACTCGCTCTAGCCTGAGCCTGCTCCCTCCCCCCGCATACGGGGGGAGGAGGGCAGGGCGGCGCTCAGGCCGCGAGCAGCGGCACCAGCAGCAGGGCCACGATGTTGATGACCTTGATGAGCGGGTTGATGGCAGGGCCGGCAGTGTCCTTGTAGGGGTCGCCCACCGTGTCGCCCGTCACCGAGGCCTTGTGGGTCTCGGAGCCCTTGCCGCCCAGGTTGCCGTCCTCGATGTACTTCTTGGCGTTGTCCCAGGCACCGCCGCCGGTGGTCATGGAGATGGCCACGAACAGGCCCGTGACGATGGCGCCCATGAGGACCCCGCCCAGGGCCCGCGGGCCGAGCAGCAGGCCCACCAGCACCGGCACCAGCACCGGCAGCAGCGCCGGCACCACCATCTCGCGGATGGCGCTCCTGGTGAGCATGTCCACCGCGCGCGAGTAGTCGGGCCGGGTCTTGCCCTCCATGATGCCGGCGATCTCGCGGAACTGCCGCCGCACCTCCTCCACCACCGCGCCCGCGGCCCGGCCGACGGCCTCCATGGCGAGCGCGCCGAACAGGAAGGGTACGAGCCCGCCCACGAACAGGCCGATGATCACCCGGTAGTCCGAGAGGTCGAAGTCGAGCACGGCGCCCAGATGGGCCTTGAGCTCGTGGGTGTAGTCCGCGAACAGCACCAGCGCCGCCAGGCCCGCCGAGCCGATGGCGTAGCCCTTGGTGACCGCCTTGGTGGTGTTGCCGACCGCATCCAGCGGGTCGGTGACGGCGCGCACCTCGTCGGGGAGCTCGGCCATCTCGGCGATGCCGCCGGCGTTGTCCGTGATGGGGCCGTAGGCGTCGAGCGCCACGACGATGCCGGTCATGGAGAGCATGGCGGTGGCGGCCACGGCGATGCCGTAGAGCTCGGCGAGCTGGTAGGCGCCCCAGATGGCCGCGCACACCGCCAGCACCGGCAGCGTCGTCGATTTCATGCCCACCGCCAGCCCCGCGATGATGTTGGTGGCGTGCCCCGTGGTGGAGGCCTGGGCGATGTGGCGCACGGGCTTGAACTGCGTGCCCGTGTAGTACTCGGTGATGACCACCATGAAGCCGGTCAGCGCCAGCCCGATGAGGGCGGCCCCGTAGAGGGCCATGGTGGAGTAGCGCCCGTTGTCGCCCATGAGCCAGTCCGTGACCGGATAGAAGAGCACGGCCGCGATCACGCCCGCGACGACGAGGCCGCGGTAGAGGGCGCCCATGATCTTGCCTTCGCGCGGCGCGCGCACGAAGAAGGTGCCGATGACGGAGGCCACGATGGAGGCGCCGCCGATGACCAGCGGATAGACCACCGCCTCGGCTCCGGCGCCGGCCGCGCCGAAGGTGAGGCCCCCGAGCAGCATGGTGGCGATGATGGTCACGGCGTAGGTCTCGAAGAGATCCGCGGCCATGCCGGCGCAGTCGCCCACGTTGTCGCCCACGTTGTCGGCGATCACCGCGGGATTGCGCGGATCGTCCTCGGGGATGCCGGCCTCGACCTTGCCCACGAGGTCGGCGCCGACGTCCGCGCCCTTCGTGAAGATCCCGCCGCCGAGACGGGCGAAGACCGAGATGAGCGAGCCGCCGAAGCCGAGGCCCACGAGCGGGGCCAGGCTCACGCTCTCGCCGCTCGGGGTCATGGCCGCGAGCGCGGCGTAGTAGCCGGCCACGCCCAGCAGGCCGAGCCCCACCACCAGCAGCCCCGTGATGGCCCCGCCCCGGAAGGCGATGCGCAGCGCCGCGTCCAGCCCCTGGCGGGCGGCCTCGGCCGTGCGCACGTTGGCGCGCACCGAGATGTTCATGCCGATGTAGCCGGCGAGCGCCGAGCATACGGCCCCGATGGCGAAGCCCACCGCCGTGAGCGCGTCGAGCGCCACGAACAGCACCACGAAGAGCGCGATGCCCACCAGGGCGATGGTGGTGTACTGGCGGTTGAGGTAGGCGGCGGCGCCTTCCTGCACGGCGGCGGCGATGGCGCGCATGCGCTCGTTGCCGGCCGGCTGGGCGAGGATCCAGCGCGCGGACACGATGCCATAGGCGATGGCGGCCGCGCCGCACGCAAGCGCGATGATGAGAGCTGCGGACATGCCTGGCCTCCCCTTGGTGTGCGTTGCTGCGCGCGGCCGGCGGCGGCCGCGCACATCTCCCCCGGCGCCGGCGAGGGCGCCGGCCCGCCTCGCTCCGGTCCGGGCTCCCCGGCCGGGCCTCGTGTGTCAGGGCCGGAAGCGGGTGCCGGGGCGGAACCCGAAGGCCGCCTCCAGGCCCAGCTCGCGGATGAGCCGGTCCACCGCCTCCTGCCCGTGCTCGCGCTGGACCTCGGCCAGCACGAGCCGTGCGGCGTTGCGGTTGTAGCCGCTGCCCATCCGCACGTGCACCTCGAGCAATTCTCGTGCCTTGTCCAGCGTCATTGACTGATGCGCATCAAGGCGTCCGCCCCGCGCCTGCTCACTTGAGCTCGAAGGGCGGCAGCTTCCTGGGCACCGCCACGTTCTTGAGCCGCACGTACCGGGGCAGCCCGTTGCGGTACGGCGGATAGTCCTCGCCCCGCATGAGGGGCTCCAGGTACTCGCGGCACTTGGCCGTGATGCCGAAGCCGTCGCGGGTGATGAAGCCCTTGGGCATCATCTTCTCGCGGTTGGCGACCTTCTTGAGCGGCGCCTCGCCGATGGTCCAGCGGTAGGGCTTGCTGGACTTGCGCACGATGGCGGGCATGACCGAGTTCTTGCCCGCCAACGCCATTTCCACCGCCGCCTTGCCCACGGCGTAGGCCTGCTCCACGTCGGTCCTGGAGGCGATGTGGCGGGCCGCCCGCTGCAGGTAGTCCGCCACCGCCCAGTGGTACTTCAGCCCGAGGCCCTCCTTGATCATGCCGGCGATCACGGGAGCCGCGCCGCCGAGCTGGGCGTGGCCGAAGGCGTCGCGCGTGCCCTGGTCGGAGACGAAGCGCCCGTCCGGCCAGCGCAGCCCCTCCGAGACCACCACGCTGCAGTAGCCGTGCCTGCGTACCATGTCGTCCACCTTGGCCAGGAACCTGTCCTGGTCGAAGCGGACCTCCGGGAAGAGGATCACGATGGGCAGCTCCAGGTCCGGTCCCGAGGCCATGCCGCCGGCGGCCGCGATCCAGCCCGCGTGCCGCCCCATCACCTCCAGCACGAAGACCTTGGTGGAGGTCTTGGCCATGGAGGCCACGTCCAGCGTGGCCTCGCGGGTGGAGACCGCGATGTACTTGGCCACCGACCCGAAGCCGGGGCAGTTGTCGGTGATGGGCAGGTCGTTGTCCACGGTCTTGGGCACGTGGATGGCCTGGATGGGATAGCCCATCTTTTCCGCAAGCTGCGAGACCTTGAGACAGGTGTCGGCCGAGTCGCCGCCGCCGTTGTAGAAGAAGTAGCCGATGTTGTGGGCCTCGAAGACCTCGATCAGGCGCTCGTACTCGGCGCGGTTCTCCTCGAGGCTCTTGAGCTTGTAGCGGCAGGAGCCGAAGGCCCCGCCCGGGGTGTGGCGCAGCGCCGCGATGGCGCGGGCGCTCTCCTTGGAGGTGTCGATGAGGTCCTCGGTGAGCGCACCGATGATGCCGTTGCGGCCCGCGTAGACCTTGCCGATCCTGTCGCGGTGCTTGCGGCAGGCCTCGATCACGCCGCAGGCGCTGGCGTTGATCACGGCGGTGACCCCGCCGGACTGGGCATAGAAGGCGTTCTTCTTGGCCATCGCGTCCTCCCCTGGTCCGATCCGCGGCCCCGCCGCGGTTCGGCGGGGCGCAACCCGATGGGCCCTCAACCCCCGCCTTCGCCGCTCCCTTCCGCCTCCCGGCGCCGCTGGAGCGCGTGGTCGGCCTGGACCCGCAGCAGCGTCAGCACGCACTGGCCCAGGTCGTCGTACTCCTCGATGCCGGTCCCGTACATCTCGCGGATGCGGTAGTAGAACTGGCACCGGTAGCGGGTGGGGGCGGTCTTGATGACCACGAAATGGCAGCCGTCCACCTCCCAGTAGAGCGCCGGGCAGGTGGTGAGCTGGAAGGCGTGGGGATCGAGCCGGACCTCGGCCTCGGCGACCTCGACCTCGACCGGTCGGCCCCAGCGCTCGGCCAGGGCCTCGCGCACGACCTCGAGCTCGGTCTCGCTGAAGTCCGGGATCCGGGTCATTCGTGCCGTCTCCGCCTGGCCTTTGCGCCCGTTTCGCGTCCCGGCCGGGCGGGGCACGAAGCATAGCGCAAAAGCGGCGCGATTTTCACACGCGCTTCGTTGACTTGGGGCGTACCCTGCGATTAGCTTAGTCGCACCCGCAGCCCGCGGCCATCGAGGCTTTTGATGCCGCCATCAGCGCTTTTCGGGCAAGTGCGGCGCGCGGGCCACCCAGCGGCGGACAACGACAAGACCAAGACGAGGAGTACCGGCCATGAGAATCGTTCTGCTCGGTGCCCCGGGTTCCGGCAAGGGGACCCAGTCCCAGCTGATGGTCGAGCGCTACGGCATTCCCCAGATCTCCACCGGCGACCTCCTGCGGGCGGAGGTGGCGAAGGGCACGCCCCTCGGGCTGCAGGCCAAGGCCGCCATGGACGCCGGCCAGCTGGTCCCGGATGAGCTGGTGCTGGCCATGATCCGCAACCGCCTGGCCCAGCCGGACGCGCATAAGGGATTCATTCTCGACGGATTTCCGCGCAACATCCCTCAGGCCGAGGCCCTCGATCGCATGCTCGGGGAGATGGGGCAGCCCCTCGATCTGGCGCTCCTCATCGACGTGGACTTCGAGGTGCTGATGCAGCGGCTGACCGGGCGGCGCACCTGCGAGTCCTGCGGCCGCGTCTACAACGTCTACACCAACCCGCCCAAGTTCGACGAGCGCTGCGACGAGTGCGGCGGGGTGCTGCGCCAGCGCGCCGACGACAACGAGGAGACGATCTCCAACCGGCTGCGCGTGTACGAGGCGCAGACCGCTCCGCTCATCGACTACTACCGCAACCAGGGCAAGCTGCGCACCGTGCAGGGCGTGGGCGAGATCGAGGACATCTTCCGCGCCATCACCGCGATCCTGGACCCCGTCGCCGAGGCCGAGCGGTCGCAGGAGGCGGCGCCCGGGCCCGCCGGGCCCGAGGCAGGCGAGGCGGCCGCATCTCCCGAGGCCGCGCCCGCGCCTGAGGAGGCCCCGGCCGCGGAGGCGGCGACGGTGGCGGAGGCGGCACCAGCCCCCGAGAAGAAGGCGGCCGCGACGAAGCCGAAGGCGGCGTCCCGGAAGAAGGCCCCTGCCCGGAAGAAGGCGGCCGTGAAGAAGAAGGCCGCGGCCAGGAAGAAGGCGACGGCGAAGAAGAAGGCCGCCGCCAGGAAGAAGGGGGCCGCCAGGAAGAAGGCGGCGGCGAAGAAGAAGGCTGCCACGAAGCGGAAGGCGGCGTCCCGGAAGAAGGCCCCTGCCCGGAAGAAGGCGGCCGTGAAGAAGAAGGCCGCGGCCAGGAAGAAGGCGACGGCCAAGAAGAAGGCCGCCGCCAGGAAGAAGGGGGCCGCCAGGAAGAAGGCCGCGGCGAGGAAGACGGCCGCGAAGCGCAAGACGCGCCGGCGCTGAGGCTGCTCCGGCCCGTGGGCGCGGCATCCGCCGCCCCCACGCGCGCCTGCGGGGACAGCGGAAACGCTGGGAGCGGCCCGGGCGGGCTCAGCCGGCGGCCCGTTCCCGGACGGATTCACCG
>JALSJE010000008.1 GCA_026989495.1 Gammaproteobacteria bacterium
GTCGGCGGGGTTGGGGTTGCTCTGCGAACCGGGCAGAGCACCTCCGTCAGTCCCAGAGAAAATCATGCCTTTGGCGCGAATGTACTCTGCACCGCCGCGCCACTTGCCTTTACGGTAGGTGAGCCCGAACCCCCAACGTGTTCGATCATATTCCCCAGGGTTTTCCTTCGTCAGGGTACGCTTGCCGTCCTGGTACCACACGAAGAGCTTGAGACCCTGGTAGCGGGCCCCGCGCGGGCCGTGATGGTCCGCCGACCAGGAGGGCGGAGCGAGGTGCGCGCCCGAGGGGAACGGGCTCTTGCCCGGGAGCAGGAGCTCCGACGCCCAGTAGAGATAGAGCTCGCGGTTGTCGTCGTTGTCACCGCGGGTGATGCCGTTGCCGTTGCCGATCATCACGGCGTAAGTGTGCTCCCAGCTCCCGGTGGTGAACCAGTCGAAGAGCTGGATGCCGATGTCGCGGAAGGCGCTGACCGGCCCGTTAGGCCGGTTCACGAAGTCACCTGGAGCGTCCTGGGACCCGTCCCCGTCGAAGAAGCGCTCCAGCAGGAGCTGGTTGGTGGCGTTGGTGAAGTTGATGTAGTCGAAGACGTGGATGGCTCGCAGGCCCTCGTCCGCGCCCGGCGTCTTGAACTGGCCCACCCGGATGCGCAGCCCCTTGATGTGGTTCAGGGTCACGCTCGCGTCGGTGATCTTCAGGCTGCCGCCACCCTGGCGGGTGATCCCGTTGTTGCCGGACTCGACGAGGAAGAAATAGTTGACCTTGCTGTCGAGCGGGAAACCGGTGCCGCGCACGCCGAAGCGGGCGCGGATGATGTTGAAGCCCGATTCGGACCTGAGGTCCGGGCGGACCTGGTTGAAGATCGCCCGCTGCCCGGCCCAAGGCCCCGCCTGAATGGGCGTGCCGTCGGTCTGCTGATACTCGGGCTGGATGAAGCCCCAGACGCGGGCGCGCGCGGCCGCCCCTGGCGGCTCGGTGCCCTGCATCTTGAGCCAGTTGACGGCATGGGCCTGTCCGGCCGCCGCCATCCCCCCCAGGCACGCGGCTGCGAGCGCCGTCATACGGAATCGCTTCATGTCCACTCCTCCCTCGGCATGCTGAACAGGTTCGGTCGTCGCACCGAAGTCAGGGCTTGACCAGGATGTAGCCCTTCTGCACGAGCTCGATGATGCGCGCCACGCCTGCACTCACGCGTGTGGCCTGCGGCACCAGCTCTGGCTCGGCGCCGAGCTTCTTGGTCATCTTGCGCATGGTGTTGTTGCAGGCGGCGAAGCGCACGCCGTTGTCGGCGAGCCCTTTCACGCGCCCGCGGTTGATGTTGTCGGCGAACAGCAGCCGAAGCCCGGGTCCGAAGGCGACGATCTCGATGTCCAGCCTGTCTGGCCCATAGTGCTTCAGAAGGTTGTTGGCCACGTTGAGCACCAGCGTCTGCTTGCCAGGCTGAGGGTCGCTGATCTGGAGCACCACCTTGACGTCGGCGAACGGCTTCTCCTCCGCCGCGGTGGCCACCTGCCCCAGCCCCGCGGCGAGCGGCGCGAGGGCGACGAGCGCGAGCAGCTTTCTTCTGAGCATGGAGACTCCTCCGTCCACGAACAGCACGAGACGAAACCGGCAGGGCGCCCTGCGGCGCATCCCGCCGCTCATTGCTAGAAGACGCGCGAGCCCGGAGCCTTATTCCCCTCCGGTGCGGATCTCCTGCCCGCCGGGGCCGGCCCTGGCGCACGTCGGGCGGGCGGAATAATATGGACGGCGGGCGCGTCTCAAATGTCGGGAGAGGTGCGGGAGGCGCCGGCGCCCCCGACCCAGGGACGGGACGAGACCACAACATGCAGAACCACCGGCAGGTGGCGCGCGGGGAAGGAGGAGCAGCGATGGGTCCCGTCGAGCGGCTGCGCCGGATTCGCGCCGTGCGCCGGCATCTGGAACGCCGGCGTGAAACGCTCTACCGGCTCGCCTACGCCTGGTGCGACGATCCGTTCCTGGCCGACGACCTGGTGCAGCAGGCCGCGGCCAAGGCCCTGCAGAACGCGGGCCAGTTGCGCTGCGTGGAGCAGGTCGGACATTGGATGGTCCGCATCCTCTCCAACTGCTGGCGGGACCACCTCCGGCGCTCGGGCCGCGAGACGGGCGGGGAGGCGGCCCGTGCCTGGGCCGAGTCGGCCTCGCCGGAAGGGGAGTGCGAGCGCGAGGCGACGGTGCGGCGGGTGCGTGCGGCGCTGGGGCGGCTCACGCCCGATCAGCGCCAGGTCGTCACTCTCGTCGACCTCGAGGGCTATTCCTATGCCGAGGCGGCAGAGGTCCTAGGGGTCCCCATCGGCACGGTGATGAGCCGCCTGTGCCGTGGGCGCAGGCTGCTGCGGCAGGCACTGCTGCAGGAGGAGACGCGTGACGAGGATGCGATAGGGGACACGGGGCGACGACGAAGTCGCGTCGCCGTGGTGCGACGGATCCGATAGACGAAGATCCGCGCATCGGACAGCAGCGGCTCCAGACGGCACCAGGGAGACCACGACGATGAGGCAGGAAGTCGCTTTCGACCGCGCTCCCTCGGAGGAGCGGCTGAACGCGTTCGTGGACGGCGAGCTCGATGGCGAGGACCACGCCCAGATGCAGCGGCTGGTCTGCGAGGACGCAGAGGTGGCCCGTGCCGTCTGTGAGCTGCGCACGGTCAAGGAGCTGGTTCGCTCGGCCTACGTGGGGGTCTGCCCCCCAGGTGGCCGCTCCTACCGCCTGCTCCCCGCGCCGCCCCGGCGCGGCATCCGCGGCATCGCCGCGGCGCTGGCCCTCCTCGCGGCGGGTGCCCTGGCTGGCTGGTTGGCGCGGGATGCCCTCGTGGAGCGCGAGATCAGCGGCCTGCAGGCGATCGCCCTCGCCCCGATGGCCGAGACGCGCCGGATCATACTTCATGTCAGCTCGAACGACCCCGCCCGTTTCGAGGCAGCCCTCGACGACACCGAGCGTCTCCTGCGGGCCAGCCGCGACGAGGGGCGCGTGGTGCAGGTGGAGATCGTGGCCAATACCGAGGGCCTGAAGCTCCTGCGCATGGCCCATGCGCCTTACGTGGCGCGGTTGCGCGCCCTGGCCCGGCGCTACCACAACGTGCGCATCTTGGCGTGCAGCCGCACCATCGAGAAGTTCCGGCTCATGGGGGTCGACATCCGGCTCGTGCCTGAGGCGCAGGTGATACCCGGCGCCCTCGAGCGCATCGTGGACCGGCTCCAGCAGGGCTGGGTCTACATCAAGGTCTGAGCCCCGCGGCACCGCGGGCGGACATCGCCTCAAAGGCTCTCCAGGATACGCCGGCGGATGGCCCGGCACTCCTCGTCCGTGATGAGCTCCTGCTCGTGCAGGCGCCGCAGCCGCCGGAGCCGGCGGGCGACGGGGTCCTCCGCACCCGCCTGCGTGCCACGCGCCGGTGCGGCGCCGGCCGTCCGCGCAGCACCACCCGACAGTGCTTCGCGGTCATTCTGGTTTTCCTTGAGTCGAAAGGGATGGAGGGTCTGAAAAATCGCGATTTTTCAGACCCTCCCCGCGGCCACGGACGGCCGCGGGATGGCCCATGCACAGGGAAGTGCATGACGATACGACGAAAAATCGAAATGGAACGCGAAGCACCTCAGCGCTGATCAATCCGCGAAGCGGATTGATCAGAGTTTCCGGATGATAGGCCTTCCAGAAGGCTTCTCGCCCCTCAGGTGGGATCGTGGGCGAGGATGGCGCGGATGCGGTCCTCGGTGAGGGGATGGGTGGAGAGCCAGCCGGGGAGGTCGGGGCAGCCGCCGTCGCCGCCGGCCGCTTTCCTGTCGCCGCCTTCGGCCGCGGGCGCGGCGCAGGCATTGGCCTCGATGCGCCCGAGGGCGCTGGCGAGCAGCGCGGGTTCCAGGCCCTCGGCACGCAGGAGCCGCACGGCCCAGGCGTCGGCCTCGCGCTCCATGGCGCGCGAGTAGCCGAGCTCGACGAGCATCACGGGGAGCGAGGCGAGCAGCCCCGTCACGCCCGACAGGTCGCCCGCGAGCATGAACACCGCCGTGGTCAGGATGCCGTGCTGCAGGGTCTCCCGCAGGGCGTGGCGGTGGGCGAGGTGGCCGAGCTCGTGGGCGGCGACGGCCAGCACCTGCCCGTCGCCGTCCAGGATCTCCACCAGCCGGTCGGTAAGGACGATGTCGCCGGAGGGCAGCGCGAAGGCGTTGGCCGTCCCGCCCATGCGCCGGAAGCGCACGCGCACCGTGTAGCCCGGCGCGTGGCGGGCGGCGAGCGCCTCGATGCGGGCGGCCAGCGCCGCGCGGCGGCCGGGGTCGAGGCGGCTCGGGGCGAACAGGCGCCCGTCCATCCAGCGCAGCGCCTCGCGGCCGCTCGCGGCGAGCAGCTCGGGCGGCAGCCGCTCGGCGGCGGCGCGGGCCACGGCCGGCACGCCCCAGCGCACCGCCCCGTAGACGGCGGCGGCGGTGACGAGCAGCGCGGCGAGCGCCCAGGGCAGGCGCGACTCCAGCCGCCGGACGAAGGCCGTCCGCCGCGGCAGCAGCGCGGCGAGCCCCGGCGTCTCGGGCGCCTCGAACAGGCCGCCGCCGGGAAAGCGCACGAGCCAGGGGGTGCCGCCCACGCCGGGGGTGACCTCCAGGGCGTCCACCGCGGCGGGCCCAGCGAGCAGGGCGCCGTGGCCGTCGCGCACGCTCCAGCGGTCCGCCTCGCGCTCGAGCCAGGCGGGGAGGCCGCGGGTGCCGCGGCCGTCGAGGAAGCGCCCGTCGGCGACGCGCACGGGCGCCTCCCCTCAGAATCCCACCTCGAGACCGAGGGCCTCGCCCACCTCGTCGCCCACGGCGCCAACCTGTCCGGCGTCCTGGGCGGCGACGAAGCCCTCCAGGTCGCCCCGGACCTCGAGCGCCAGGTGGTCGGCGAGGTAGCGCGCCGTGCGCACGGCGGCCCAGGGCCAGAAGAGGCCCAGGGTGAGAATGAGCCCGAGGGTGTTGCCGAGCTGCAGCCTGAGGAAGGGGCCCAGCCGGAAGCGGCTGCGCAGCCGGTGCGGGCCGATGCGCAGGTGCCCGTAGCGCAGGTTCATGCGCCCGACGGCGACCAGCGCCATGGCCAGCACCAGGGCCAAGAGCCAGAGCCCCATCGCCAGCGCGCCCGCGGCGGCGAAGGCGGCCCCTGGCTCGGCGCCACCCTCCGGCCGGGCCACGAGGACGAGCGTCACGAACGCGGCCAGGCCGGCCAGGCCGATGGCGGCCGCCGTGAGCCACAGCCGCCAGTAGGGCCCGAGGCGGGCCTCGTGGTGGATGCGGGTGGTGCCGAAGCGGGCCCGGCCGACGGTGAAGCGGTCCTGCTCGCGCAGCATCACCGGACCGAGCAGCCCCAGCGTGACCTGGGCGAGGAAGGGCCAGAGGAGATAGGCGGTGAGGGCCTCCACATAGCGGCCGTCGAAGCCGAAGCGCACGCCGCGCCAGGCGGAGTTGCGCGCCCGGAAGGCGAGCGAGCGGCAGATCAGCCACGGCACCAGCGGCAGGAAGGCCAGACCCAGCAGCAGGCCCAGCGCGGGGCTGGCCGCGTTCGCCGCCATCCAGGCGAGCACGACCAGCAGGGCCACGAGGCGGCCGCGGAAGATCACCCAGGGATCGGCGAGATACGCGAAGCGCGAGCCGGCGAGCTCGGTGGCTCCGTAGAAGTAGCGGTTGGTGCGGACCTTGGCCCAGGGCGACCACAGCCCGAGCGTGAGGATCGTGAGCGCCACGTTCACGATCCAGATCCGGAAGTAGCTCCAGCCGTCGCCGTGGAAGCCCAGCGGCTCGACGCGCGCCGGCACGGCCTCCCCCACCGCGCGCTCGCCCGCGGGCGCGGTGCGGTCCTGCATGCCGTCCATGCGGTTCTCCCCTGTGCCGGATTCCGTCCGCGCGGCCTTTCCCGGCGGCCCCGGAGCGCCTCCCCCGCGCGCTTCCCGCCTCCGGCGCCGCCCCGCGCGCCGCAAGCCTGTCACACCCCGGACAGCCGGGATGTGAACGGCGTCTCAGTCCGAAGGGGTTCCGGCCCCGGGCGGGCCGACGATCACGGTGACCATGCGGCCGGGGCGGAGCCGGCGGCGGAAGGCCTCGCGCACCTGGGCGGCCGTGACGGCCTCGACGCGCTCGTTGAAGCGCTCGAGCCAGTCGAGCGGCAGGCCGTAGAAGCCGATCATGGCCACGTACTCCGTGATGCGGCGGTTGGAGTCGATGCGCAGCGGGAAGCCGCCCGTGATGTTGCGCTTGGCGGCGACGAGCTCGGCCTCGGTGGGGCCCTCGCGCACGAAGCGCTCGAGCTCGGCGCGCAGCACCGCCAGCGCCTCGGCGGCCTGCCGGGCCTCGGTCTGGAGGGCGGCGACGAAGGGGCCCTCGGCCGACATGGGGAAGAAGTAGCTGTAGACGCTGTAGGAGAGCCCGCGCGCCTCGCGCACGGCCTTGAACAGCCGCGAGGTGAGGCCCGAGCCCCCGAGGACGTGGTTGCCCACGTAGAGGGCGAAGTAGTCGGGGTCGCCGCGGCGCATGCCGGGCTGGCCCACCCAGACGTGGGCCTGGGCCGATGGGTGGGCGATCCGGACGGTGCGCGCGCGTGCGAGCGGCCGCACCGGCGGCAGCGGCGGGGCGGGCTCGCCCGCGGGCAGGCCGGCGACGATGCGGCGGGCGAGCCGCTCGGCGGCGGTGCGGTCGAGGTCGCCCACGATGGCGACGACGGCGTTGCGCGCCACGTACCAGCGGCGGTGGAAGGCGACCACGTCCTCGCGCGTGAGCGCGCGCACCGACTCGGGCGTGCCGCCCGGGGGCGAGGCGTAGGGGTGGTCGCCATAGACCGCGCGGTAGAAGGCGCGCTCGGCGAGCTCGCCGGGGCGCTGGAGCGCGATGCGCAGCCCCACCTCCATGCGCGCGCGCTGGCGCTCGAAGTCGGCGGGCCGGAAGTCGGGCCGGGCGATCACGTCGGCGAGCACGCCGTAGGCCACCTCGGCCAGCCGCGGCTCCGAGAGGGTGCGCAGGGAGACGACGGCCATGTCGCGCAGCGACTCGGTGCCGAGGACGGCGCCGACGCCCTCCAGGGCCTCGGCGATGGCGTCGGCGCTGCGCCCGCCGGCGCCCTGGTCCAGGAGGGCGGCGGTGAGGGCGGCGAGCCCCGCCTTGCCGCCGTCGCGGGCCGAGCCTGCGGCGAAGACCACGCGCACGTCCACCATGGGGAGCTCCCGCGTCTCGACGAAGTAGACGCGCGCGCCGTTGGGGGTGGTCCAGTGCTGGATGCGGGGCGCGGCGGCCGGCGCCGCGGGCACGGGCGCGGAGCGAAGCGGAGCGCAGTCGCGGCCCGCCGGCGCGCGCCCGCAGGCGGGAGACCGCTCCCCAGCTCCCTTCCCGGAACCGGCTATCTCGACGTCGGCCACGGCCCCGGCGGGCGGCGCCGGGGCGGGCTCCGCCCCCTCGTTCCGGGCGAGCGTCGTGCAGCCGGCCGCGAGCGCGGCGAGCAGCAGGGCGACGAGGCGCAGCGGGCGCATCAGCGGCCACCCCCGTGGCGGCCCGGCGCCGGTCGCGGGCGGCGCGCGGGCCGGCCCGCGGGCTCGAGCACGGCCACGGTGAGGCGCTCGTCCACGAGGTACTTGCGCGCCACCGCCTGGATCCGGGCCGGGGTCACGGCGCGCACGGCGTCCACGTAGCGCTCGGCCGTGCGCCAGCCGAGCCCCACGGTCTCCAGCATGCCGATCTGCATGGCCTGGTAGAACATGGAGTCGCGCTCGTAGACCTTGGCCGCCACCACCTGCGCCTTGATGCGCTCGAGCTCGGCGGCGGCCACGGGCTCGCGCTTGAGGCGCTCGACCTCGGCGCGCAGCGCCGCCTCGAGCTCGGCCACCGTATGGCCCTGGGCGGGGGTGCCGTCGAGCAGGAAGAGGTCGTCGGCACGGGCGTAGAGGTCGTAGCCCGCGTCGGCGGCGGCGGCGATGCGGCGCCCGCGCACCAGGGCGCGCGCGAGGCGGGCGCTCTCGCCGCCGGCGAGCACCCCGGCCAGCACCTCCAGGGCGTAGGCCTCCCAGGGCTCGGCGGCGGTGGCGAGCACCGGCACCTTCCACCCCATGATCAGGTAGGGCACCTCGGCCGGCGCCCGCACCACGACCCGCCGCGGGCCGCGCTGGCGCGGCTCGCCGCGCGGCGGCGGCCTCCGCATCCCCGAGGGCCGCAGCGGGCCGAAGTGGCGCTCGGCCAGCCGCCGCACGGCCTCGGGGTCCACGTCGCCCACCACCACCAGGGTGGCGTTGTCCGGGGCGTAGAAGCGCCGGTACCAGCGGCGCAGGTCCGCCACCGTCAGACGCCCGAGGTCCTCCATCCAGCCGATGACCGGATGGTGGTAGGGCCCGTTGAGGAAGGCGGTGGCGTAGAGGCGCTCGTAGACGAGCGCGCGCGGACGGTCCTCGGTGCGCAGCCGCCGCTCCTCCATCACCACGCGCCGCTCCTTCTCGAACTCCTCCGGCGGCAGCAGGAGGTTGCGCATGCGGTCGGCCTCGAGCTCGAAGGCCACCGCGAGCCGCGAGCGCTCGAGCCGCTGGAAGTAGGCGGTGTAGTCGCGGCCGGTGAAGGCGTTCTCGCGCCCGCCCTGCTCGGCGATGATGCGCGAGAACTCGCCGGCCGGATGACGCGGGGTGCCCTTGAACATCATGTGCTCGAGCACGTGGGAGATGCCGGTGAGCCCCGCGGGCTCGTCGCCGGCGCCCACCTTGTACCAGATCTGCGAGACCACCACGGGGGCGCGGTGGTCCTCCTTGACGACGAGCCTGAGCCCGTTGGGAAGCGTCCACTCGTGGACGGCGCCCGCGCCGGCGTGCGCCGCCGCGGTCCAGGCGAGGGCGAGACAGGCGGCGAGCCGCCCGGCGGCGCGCCGGAGGGGGGTGGGGCGGATGTCGCGCATGGCCGGTGATGCTAGCATTGTCCGCGGCCCGGCGCCCCGGCGGCGCCGGCCACGCCCTTGGACCGTCGGACGAGCCCATTGTTCGGATTCGGCAGATCCCGCAAGTCCCGCAAGCCTGACGAGCAGGCGCAGCCCGCGCCCGGCCGCGAGGCGGAGGGGCGGCGCCGCGAGCGCGGTGCCGCAGGCCAGGTGCGGCGAGACGACGCGCGCCCGCAGGAGACCGCGCCCACCCCGGCCGCCGCAACCGAGCCACCGCCCCAGGACCAGCCCCGGCACGGCGGGCGGCGCGGGCTCGTGCGCCGGCTGGCCGAGCGGCTGCGCCGCACGCGCGAGGGGCTCGGCGGGGCGCTGGCCGGGCTGCTGCGCGGCCGCCGCCGCATCGACGAGGAGCTGCTCGAGGAGCTCGAGACCCGGCTCCTGATGGCCGACGTGGGCGTCGAGGCCACGCGCCGCATCGTGGACGGGCTCGCCCGGCGCGTGGCCCGGCGCGAGCTCGACGACCCCGAGGCCCTGCTGCGCGCCCTGCGCGAGGCCCTGCTCGAGACCGTCGCCCCCTGCAGCCGGCCACTGGCGATCGACCCCGCCCGCAGGCCCTTCGTGATCCTGGTGGTGGGGGTGAACGGCGTGGGCAAGACCACCACCATCGGCAAGCTGGCCCACCGCTTCCGCGACCAGGGCCTCGCGGTGATGCTCGCCGCGGGCGACACCTTCCGCGCCGCCGCCGTGGAGCAGCTCCAGGCCTGGGGCGAGCGCACCGGCGTGCCGGTCGTCGCCCAGCACACGGGGGCCGATTCCGCCTCGGTCATCTACGACGCACTGCAGGCGGCCAGGGCCCGCGGCGTGGACGTGCTGCTCGCCGACACCGCCGGGCGCCTGCACACCAAGTCCAACCTCATGGAGGAGCTCGCCAAGGTGGTGCGGGTGGTGCGCAAGCTCGACCCGGAGGCCCCGCACGAGGTGCTGCTGGTGCTGGACGCCACCACCGGCCAGAACGCGCTGGCCCAGGCGCGGCAGTTCCACGAGGCCGTGCGCCTGACCGGCATCGCCGTCACCAAGCTCGACGGCACCGCCAAGGGCGGGATCCTGTTCGCCATCGCCGAGGCGCTGGGCATCCCCATCCGCTACATCGGCGTGGGCGAGGGCCCCGAGGACCTGCGCGAGTTCGACGCGTCGGCCTTCGTGGAAGCCCTGTTCGAGGAGAGCCCGGAGCCGGCCGCCCCGTGATCGAGTTCCACGCCGTCAGCAAGCGCTATCCCGGCGGCAAGGAGGCGCTGCGCGGCGTGAGCTTCCGCCTCGGCCACGGGGAGATGGCCTTCCTCACGGGCCACTCCGGCGCGGGCAAGAGCACGCTGCTGAAGCTCATCGCCTGCATCGAGCGGCCCACCGCGGGCCAGGTGCTGGTGGACGGCCAGAACGTGGGCCGGCTCGCGCGCCGGCGCATCCCGCAGCTTCGCCGGCGCATCGGCGTGGTCTTCCAGGACCACCGCCTGCTCGCCGACCGCACGGTCTTCGAGAACGTGGCGCTGCCGCTCATCATCGCCGGCCACCGCGGCCCCGAGGTGGGGCGGCGCGTGCGCGCCGCCCTCGACCAGGTGGGCCTGCTCGGCAAGGAGCGCGCCTATCCGGTGACGCTCTCCGGCGGCGAGCAGCAGCGGGTGGGCATCGCCCGCGCCGTGGTCAACCGCCCGCCGCTGCTGCTCGCCGACGAGCCCACCGGGAACCTCGATCCGGAGCTCTCGCGCGAGATCATGGATCTGTTCGCGCGCTTCAACCAGGTGGGCGTGACCGTGCTCGTCGCCACCCACGACATCGCCCTCGTCGAGGCCATGGGACACCGGCGCCTGGTGCTGCGCGAGGGGCGCCTGGTCGAGGGTGCCGCGGAGGCGGCCTGATGTCCGCGCGCGCGGGCGCGGGCGAGGCGCGCAGGGCGCAGGGGGCCGCCCCCGACCGCCCGCGGCGGCTGCGCCTGCGCGCCTGGCTCGCCGACCACCGCGACGCCGCCGCAGGGAGCCTCCGCCGGCTCGCCCGCGAGCCGCTCTCGGGCCTCATGACGCTCGCCGTGATCGGCATCGCGCTGGCCCTGCCGGCGGGCCTGCACGTGCTGCTCGCCAACGCCCAGGCCGTCACCGGAGGCTGGCAGGGGGAGGCGCGGCTGTCGCTCTTCCTCGAGCGGACCGTGGCCGAGGAGGAGGCGCGGGCGCTCGCCCGCCGCCTCCGGGCCCGGCCCGAGGTGCGCGCCGTGCGCGTGGTGACCCCCGCGGAGGCGCTCGCCGAGTTCCGCGCGCTGTCCGGCTTCGGCGAGGCGCTCGACGCCCTGGACGGGAACCCCCTGCCCGCGGTGCTGGTGGTGACGCCGGCGGTCGAGGACCCCGACGCGCTGGCCGCGCTCGCCGGGCGGCTGCGGGCGCTGCCCGAGGTGGAGCTCGCCCAGCTCGACCTGGAGTGGGTGCGCCGGCTCCATGCGATGCTCGCGCTGGCCCGCCGCGGCGTGGCGGTGGTGGCCGCGCTGCTCGCCGCCGCCGTGCTGCTGGTCGTGGGCAACACCATCCGCCTCGAGATCCAGAACCGGCGCGAGGAGATCGTGGTGGCCAAGCTCATCGGGGCCACCGACGGCTTCATCCGCCGTCCCTTCCTCTACAGCGGGCTGTGGCACGGGCTCCTCGGCGCGGCGCTGGCCTGGCTGCTGGTCGCCGGCGCCCTCGCCCTGCTGGCCGGGCCCGCCGCGCGGCTCGCCGCCCTCTACGGCAGCGCGTGGCGGCCCGCCGGGCTCGACGGCGGGGCCACCGCGGCGCTGCTCGCCGGCGGCGCGGCGCTGGGGCTCGCCGGCGCCTGGCTCGCCGTCGCCCGCCACCTGCGCGAGATCGAGCCGGCCTGAGCGGCCCGGACGGCCCGCACCGGGTGACGGCTGCCCGGCCGCCTTCCGTCCCCGCCCGTACGCCGAAGGTCGGAGACCGCGGCCCATCCACCGCCGCGCCGTCTATACTCCCCACGGGCCTCCCGTGCCCTTTGCGGCCTTGCCGGCAGCGGGGGGCCGCGGCATCGCGCGCAGGCGGGCGCCGGAGCTTCGGGCAATGGTCATACGCAAGGGCAGCGGCAGCATCCTGGTGGTGGACGGGTCCGAGGTGTCCCGTACCATCATCGCGCGCATCCTCCGCCACGAGATGGAGGGCAGCCGCGTGGTCACCTGCGCCACCGGCGCCGAGGCCCTCGAGCAGCTCGCGCTCAGCCGCTTCGATCTCCTCACCACCGCCCTCATGCTGCCCGACATGGACGGGCTCGACCTGTGCCGGCGCATCCGGGCCGACCACACCCACCGCTACATGCCCGTCATCGTGGTCTCGGGCGACGCCGACAGCCGCCTGCTGCGCGAGGGCTTCGCCGCGGGCGTGACCGACTACTTCGACAAGTCCCTCGGCTACCAGGCCTTCGTGGAGTTCGTGAAGGCCTTCATGCGCCGCAACGCCGGCCTCGTCGGGCGCGTGCTCTACGTGGAGGACAGCCCCACGGCCGCCACCGTGGTCAGGCAGATCATGGAGCGCCAGGGCCTGCAGGTGGTCCACACCGCCACGGCCGAGCAGGCCCTGGAGCTGCTGGAGCAGACCCGCCCCGGCGGGCCCAAGGCCGCCGAGGGCTTCGACGTGGTGGTGACGGACTTCTACCTTCAGGGCCGCATGACCGGCGGCGACCTGCTGCACGCCATCCGCGCCCGGCTCCACTACTCCCAGCAGGAGATGCCGGTGCTGGTCATCACCGCCAACGACAGCGAGGAGCGCCAGGCCGAGGTCTTCCACGCGGGCGCGAACGACTTCGTCACCAAGCCCATCGTGGAGGAGGTGCTGATGGCGCGCATCCGCTCGCTGCTGCTCATCAAGCAGCAGTTCAACGCCCTCAAGCGCCAGGCCGAGGAGATGCGCCGGCTCGCCACCACCGACAGCCTCACGGGGGTGCGCTCCAAGCGCTACCTCCTCGACCACGGCGAGGCCTTCCTGGCCGACCGGGACAACCACCCCGTCTGGGCCATGCTGCTCGACATCGACCACTTCAAGCGCATCAACGACTCCCTGGGTCACCTCACCGGCGACCACGTGCTGGCCGCCCTGGGGCAGCTCCTCAACGAGCTTTTCGAGGAGACGGGCTCGCTGGTGGTGCGCTTCGGGGGCGAGGAGTTCGCCGTCATCATGCCCCGCTGCCGGGCGCGCGAGGCCAACGCCCGCGCCGAGGTCCTGAGACGCAAGGTCGAGCAGCTCCGGCCCGTGAACATCCCCGTCACGGTCTCCATCGGCATGGCTTCCACCCTGGACCACCCGGACATCTCCCTGACCCGGCTGCTGGCGCTCGCCGACAAGGCCCTCTACGCCGCCAAGACCCGTGGCCGCAACCGCATCTGCGTCTACTCTCCCCGGGGGGCCGAATACGCCGCCCTCCCGCCCCGGCCCGCCCGCGAGGCATGACGGACGCAAGTGTATAAGCTATAAGGAATTTTGTCCTCGCCGGCGGCTGGCTACCGGATTGGGGAACCTTTGGGTCTGTTAGCACTCTTATTGGTTGAGTGCTAAAATCGGGGCAACCTTTTCCGGGCCGGGGCGCGCAGCATGACCCCGCTCAATGACAGGCACGGGGCGCTGCGAAAGACTATGCTTGGTGCCATGAGCCAGGCGCCGCACCCGCACCGGCCCGGGACCCCGGACCGACGAGGCGAGCCTCAGGGAGCTGGAAAGGGGGTGAAGCCATGACGAACGCACTGGTGCACAAGCGGCCCGAGCTATCGCTTCCGTCCCCCATCGGGGACCTCGAGGCCTACATCCAGGCCGTCAACCGCATCCCCATGCTGAGCGCCGAGGAGGAGCGCCGGCTGGCGCGCCGATGGCGCGAGCACGAGGACGTGGAGGCGGCGCGCCAGCTCGTGCTCTCGCACCTGCGTTTCGTCGTCCACGTGGCCCGCGGCTACACGGGCTACGGCCTTCCGCTGGCCGATCTGATCCAGGAGGGCAACATCGGCCTCATGAAGGCCGTCAAGCGCTTCGACCCGGGGCTCGGGGTGCGGCTGGTCTCCTTCGCCGTCCACTGGATCCGGGCCGAGATCCACGAGTTCATCCTGCGCAACTGGCGCATCGTCAAGGTGGCCACCACCAAGGCCCAGCGCAAGCTGTTCTTCAACCTGCGCAGCGCCAAGAAGCGGCTCGGCTGGCTCAGCCGCGACGAGGTCGAGGCCGTCGCCGAGGACCTCGACGTCAGCCCCGAGACCGTGCTCGAGATGGAGGGGCGCCTGGCAGGCCAGGACGTGCCCTTCGACCCGCAGGCCGACGCCGACGAGGACGAGAGCCCCTACAGCGCCCCCGCCGGCTACCTGCCGGACCTGCGCTACGAGCCCGCCGCCGCGGTGGAGGAGAGCGACTGGGAGCGCTGGAACCGCGAGCGCCTGCGCGCGGCGCTGGCCACGCTCGATGCGCGCAGCCGCGACATCGTCGAGCGGCGCTGGCTCAGCGAGCCCAAGGCCACGCTCCAGGAGCTCGCCGACATCTACGGCGTCTCGGCCGAGCGCATCCGCCAGATCGAGAAGAACGCCCTGCGCAGGCTCCAGCGGGCCATGGCGGCCTGAGCGCCCTTCCCCGCCCGGCGACGCGTCCCGGCACCGCCCGTCGCGGCGGGGCGCCTCGCTCCCCCCTCCCCGGCCCTCCCCCCGCAAGCGGGGGGAGGGTGCGGGAGGGGGGCAGGGCGCGCGCCGATGGGCCGCACCCGTGGCTGCGCACCCGCGCCCACGGCGCCGCCCGCGTGCCCGAGGCGCTCAGCCCAGCGCCACGGAGAGGAAGCTGAGCCAGGCCGCCGCCACCAGGGCGATGATGATGACCAGGGGGAAGTTCTGGAAGGTGAACATGGGCTAGCCCTCCGTCTTCTGGTCCGATCCGCCGGTCTTCTGCACCGATCCGCCGGCATCCTTCACGATCCCGCCCGATCCCTCGGCATCGCGGGACGCACGCGCCTCGCGGGGGATGCGCGGGTCGTCGTCGTCCAGGATCACGCGCCAGGCCGGGCCTTCCAGATCCTCGAACTGGCCCGAGCGCACCGCCCACACGAAGGCCCACACCGCCACGGCGAGCAGGACGAAGCCGAGCGGAATGAGCAGGAACAGGATCTCCATGCCTCAGGCCCCCGCGGCGTCCGCCGCGCCCCGGCCGGCCGTTGCCGGCGCGGCGGCCCGCCCCGGCCCGCGCCCGAGGCGCAGGGCGTTCAGCACCACGACGAGGGAGCTCGCCGACATGCCGATGGCGGCCATCCAGGGGGCGACCCAGCCTGCCGCGGCGGCGGGCAGCGCGAGCAGATTGTAGCCCACGGCCCAGGCGATATTCTGGCGTACGACGGCTAGCGTGCGGCGCGCGAGCCGCACGCCCTCGGCGAGCGCCCCGAGGCGGCCGCTCAGCAGCACCATGTCGGCGCTGGCCTGGGCGAGCTGCGTGCCCGAGGCCATGGCCACCGAGACCTGGGCGGCGGCGAGCACGGCGGCGTCGTTGACCCCGTCGCCCACCATGGCCACGACCGCGCCGGCACGCTGGAGGGCGCGGATGCGCTCGAGCTTGCCCTCGGGGGTGAGCCCGCCCTCGGCCCGCCGGATGCCCAGCCGGCGGGCGACCTCCGCCACGGCCTCGGGCCGGTCGCCGCTGAGGATGCCCACCTCGAGCCCCAGCGCCCGCAGGGCGGCCACGGCCTCGGCCGCGTCCGTACGCAGCTCGTCGCCGAGCTCGATGACGGCGAGCGGTCCGGCCTCGTCGGCCAGCACCACGGCGGTGGCGGCGCCCGCCCTGCCGGGGCCGGGCGCGCCGCCAGGGGGCTCGGCGGCCGTGCCGGGGGCAGGCGCCGACGCCTGCGGGCGCTGCGGCGCTCCCCGCGGCTGGGCGCTCCGCGCCCCCGTGTCCGCGCCGCCCGCGACCACGCCGGCCGCGCCCACGAAGCCCTCGGTGCCGAGGCGAAGGCGCCGGCCCGCCACCTCGCCCTCGACACCGCGGCCCGGACGGCTGCGCAGCCCGCCGGCCGCCGGCGCCGCGAGACCCCGCACGCGCGCGGCGGCGCGCACCGCCTCGGCGATGGGGTGCTCGGAGCCCGCCTCCAGCGCCGCGGCCAGCGCCAGCGCCTCGTCCGCATCCACCCCGTCGCGCACGGGCCGCACGGCCTCGACGCGGAGCCGCCCGGTGGTCAGGGTGCCGGTCTTGTCCAGCACGAGGTGCGTGGCCCGCGCCAGCGTCTCCAGGGCGTGGCCGCGCGTGGTGACGAGCCCGAGGCGCATGAGGGCGCCGGTGGCGGCGGTGACCGCGGCGGGCGTGGCGAGCGAGAGCGCGCAGGGACAGGTCACGACCAGCACGGCGAGCGTGATCTCGAAGGCGCGCTGCGGCTCGTGCTGCCACCACCACAGCCCCACGCCCGTCGCCACCGCGAGCAGGGCCCCCACGAACCAGGCCGCGGCGCGGTCGGCGAGCCGCGCCACGCGCGGCTTTTCCGCCTGGGCGCGGTCGAGCAGGCGCTGGATGGAGGCGAGCACGGTCTCCTCGCCCACGTGCTCGATGCGCACCACCAGGGGGCTGTCGGTGTTGATGCTGCCGCCGATGACGCGCGCCCCGGGCGCCACCGCCCGCGGCAGCCGCTCGCCCGTCAGCACGGCCTCGTCCACGGCGCTCTCGCCCTCGAGCACCACGCCATCGGCGGGGACCGTCTCGCCCGGGCGCACGCGCACCCGCTCGCCCGGGGCGAGCTCGGCCACGGCCACCGTCTCCTCCGCCCCGTCGTCGCCGAGGCGCGTGGCCGTGGCCGGGAGGAGACGGGCGAGCGCGTCCATGGCGCGGCCGGCGCGGTGGCGGGCGGCCATCTCCAGGTAGCGCCCCGTGAGCAGGAAGAAGACGAACATGGTGACGGAGTCGAAGTAGACCTCGCCGGCGCCGCGCACGGTGTGCCAGGCGCTGGCGAGGTAGGCGGCGCCGATGGCGAGCGCCACCGGCACGTCCATGCCCAGGCGGCGGCGCCGCAGGTCGCGCCAGGCGGCGGCGAAGAAGCCCGCCCCGCTGTAGAGCACCACAGGGGTGGCGAGCAGCAGGCTCGCCCAGCGCAGGAGCGCGCGGATGTGGGGCGCCATGCCTGAGGCCTCGCCCGCATACAGCGCCACGGCCAGCATCATGACCTGGGCCATGCCGAGCCCGGCGACGGCGAGCCGCCTGAGCGCTGCCGCGCGCTCGCGCCGCGCCACCGCCTCCTGGCGGCCGGGGTCGAAGGGGTGGGCCACGTAGCCGATGGCGGCGATGGCCTTGAGGATCTCGCTCAGGCGCGTGCGCGAGGCGTCCCAGCGCACGCGCGCGCGGCGCGTGGCGTAGTTGACCTGGAAGGCGAGCACGCCCGGGAGCCGGGCCACGTGGCGCTCGGTGAGCCACACGCAGGCCGCACACACGATGCCCTCGAGGATGAGCGCGGCCTCGCGCACCGCGCCCTCCCCCGCGGCTCGCACGAACTGCCGCTGGAGCTCGGGGCGGTCGTAGAGCTCCATCTCCCGCAGGGCCTCCGGGACCAGCTCGCGCGGCCGGCCGGGACGGTCCTGGCGGTAGCGGTAGAAGTCGGTGAGGCCGGCCTCCACGATGGCCTCCGCCACCGCCTTGCAGCCCTGGCAGCACATGGGCCGCGGCCGGCCCTCGATCTCGACGGCCAGCGCCACGCCTGCCGGCACGGGCTCGCCGCAGTGGAAACAGCGTGCCCCGCCTGCCTTCGTGGCGGGGTCCGCCCCGGTAACCGCCCCTTGCGCTGTGGAGGTCACGGATCGTCCCGGAAGGCCGAAGCGCTCACCGTTCGCCCTGGACCCATGTCTCCCCCCGCAGCTCCAGCCGGTCCGCGCCCCGGCGCAGCGTCACCGTCACCTCCCAGCGACCGGGCGCGTCCAGGCGCACCCGGCCATGGTAGACGCCGGCGCCCGTGGCGGCGAGGGCCATGGCCCGGTCGAGGTCCGCCGTGCCGGGGCGCACGAAGCGGGCCTCGACCGTGGCGCCGGACAGGGGCCGGCCCGCGCGGTCGCGGGCCTCGACCGCGAACACGGCCGTCTCGCCCACCCGGGGGGCGGCGAGCCAGCCGGCCGCCACCTGCCAGCCGAGCGCCCGCTGGCGGGCGAGCGCCTCGAGGCGCGCACGGTGCTGGAGCGGCTTGCGCGCCGAGCCGGCGGCCACCACGCCCGGGAAGCCGGTGGCCGCCACGCGCCCGCCCCCCTCGGGGGCCGGCAGCAGCCGTGCGGCGAGCCACCCGGGCAGCCCCCGCTGGGCCACCAGCACGAAGGCGACGTTGCCCACCACCACCAGCGCGAGGAAGGCCACGATCAGGCGCGGGGCGAGCGGCAGGCGCGCGCCCGCGCTGCGCGCGGCGCGCGCCCTGCCCAGGAGCGCGGCGGCATAGCCCGCAAGCCCGTAGGCGGCCACGTGCAGGGCGGCCACGTCCAGCCCGGGCGCGGGCGCCGCCCCGCCCAGCACGAGCGCCGCGTAGCCCGCGAGCGCGAGCGCCACCGCCCCGGCCGCGGCGAGCGGCGGCCCGAGCCCGAGGAGGCGGCGCGCGAGCGCGTAGAGCGCCGCCACCGCCGCCGCGCCGCCCGCCGCCGTCAGCACCATGCCCATCGCGGCCTCAGCCTCCCGTCCCCGGCACGAAGAAGGGCGCCTCGCGCTCGACCGCCGGCACCCGGCCCGCCCGCTCCTCCACGCGGAAGCGCACCCTGCGCGCCGCGCGCTCGGGGCGCTGGCGCACGCGCGCGATCACGCGCACCATGCGCTCGGGCGCGAGCCGCACGGTGCGGATGCGCCCCAGGTCCAGCTCCGCGCCCGGGGGTGCGGCCAGACGCACCACGAGCTCGAGCGCCTGTCCGGTCTTGTTGATGAGCTTGACCTCGTAGCCGTTCTGGATGCGCCCGTCGGAGAGGGTGACGTAGAGGGGCTGGCGCTGCTGGATGACCGCGAGCTCCAGCGGCGCGCGCGCGGCCACGCTCCAGACGAGCAGCGCCACCGCCACCATGAGCGCCGCGCCGTACCCCAGCACCTTGGGGCGCAGGATGCGCGTCCTCGATCCTGCGAGCGCGCTCTCGGAAGTGTAGCGGATCAGCCCCCGCGGCCAGCCGAGGCGGTCCATGATGGTGTCGCAGGCGTCGATGCAGAGCGCGCAGGTGATGCACTGGTACTGGAGCCCGTCGCGGATGTCGATGCCGGTGGGGCACACCTGCACGCAGTAGCCGCAGTCGATGCAGTCGCCGTGGCCCGCCGCCTGGCGCTCGGCGCGCGTGCGCAGGCCCCGGACCGGCCTGTGGCGGCCTTTGGGCCCCTCGCCCCGCGCGCGGTCGTAGGCCACGATCAGGGTGTCGCGGTCGAACATCACCCCCTGGAAGCGCGCGTAGGGGCACATGTAGGTGCAGACCTGCTCGCGCGCGATGCCTGCGAAGACGTAGGTGGTGGCGGTGAGGAAGAGCGTGGTGGCGTAGGCCGGGAAGGGCGCGGCGCCGACGAGGAAATCGCGCACGAGCTGCGGGGCGTCGGCCCAGTAGAGCGTGAAGGTGAGCCCCGTGGCGAAGGCCACGGCGAGCCACAGCAGGTGCGTGAGCCCCTTCTTGCGCAGCTTCTCCGCGTCCCAGGACCGGGCCTCGAGGCGCAGGCGCGCGCTGCGGTCGCCCTGCACCCAGCGCTCGATGAGCTGGTAGACGTCGGTCCAGAGCGTCTGGAAGCAGAAGTAGCCGCACCAGACGCGCCCGGCGAGCGCCGTGACGAAGAAGAGCAGCAGCGCGGCGATGACCAGCAGCCCCGCGAGCCAGAAGATGTCCTCGGGATGGACGACCAGGCCGAAGACGTAGAAGCGCCGCCCGGGCAGGTCGAAGAGCACGGCCTGGTCCGGCCCCGCGGGCCGGTCCCAGCGCAGCCAGGGCAGGAGGAAGTAGACGCCGTAGGCGAGGACGAGGATGCCGGTCTTCAGGCGGCGGAAGCGCCCGCGCACCGAGCGCGGGTGGATGGGCACGCGCCCGGCGTAGAGCGGCGGCTCGCTGCCCCCGGTCATCTCATGCGCGCGGTCCCGCCGCCGCGCTCACTGTCCGCCGCCGAGCTCGTGGACGTAGACCGTCAGCAGCTTGATCTGCACGGGGTCGAGGCGCCCCTTCCAGGCCGGCATCTCCCGGCGGATGCCCTCGCGGACCACGCGCTTGACCGCCTCGAGCTTGCCCTCGAGGCTGGGGCTCGCGGGCACCTTGGCCACCGTCCAGATGCGGTCGGTGAGGTTGGCCGCGCCCTGGGACTTGAGCCCGGTGCCGTCCATGCCATGGCAGTAGTGGCAGCCGCCGGCATCCCCGCGGAAGATGCGCGCCCCGCGCGCGGCCTGCGCGGGATCGACCTCGTGGCCGGACAGGCTCAGGACGAAGGCGGCCACGTCGTCGAGCTGCGCCTCGCCGAGCGCCTCGCCGAAGGCCGGCATGAAGCCGCGGCGGCCCTCACGGATGGAGGTCTCGATGTCCTCGACCGTGCCGCCCCAGAGCCAGGCGTCGTCGGCCAGGTTGGGGAACAGCCCGATGCGGCCCTTGCCGTCGCTGCCGTGGCAGGGCGCGCAGTTGTCGCCGAACAGCCCCTTGGCCATGGACCAGGCGAAGCCCTTCATGTCCGGATCGGCCAGGATCTCGTCGTAGCCCGCCGCCGCGACCTTCTCCAGGTACTGGCGCTGGCGCACGGCCGCAGGGCTCTCCTTCAGCTCGCGCATGAGGCGCGCGCGCGTGTTCCAGTGCGTGGTCCAGGTCTTGCCGTCGGCCTCGAAGGTGATGCTGTTGAGCGGCCCCTTGGTGTAGCCCTCACCCACCGGCCAGGCAGGGTAGAACAGCCAGTAGACCACGGCGAACAGCACCGTGGCGTAGAAGGCCCACACCCACCAGCGCGGCAGCGGATTGTTGAACTCCTGCAGGTCGCCGTCCCAGGCATGGCCCGTGGTCTGGACGGCCGCCCCGCGGCCCCGGTCAGCGCGCGTCTCGCTCATCGCTGTGCACCCCGTCGTCGTGCGCGTCGTCCTCGAGGGGAATCCACTTGTAGGACTCCAGCCGGCGCTTGCGCGCCTTGCCCGTGTAGACGTAGATCACCACCGCCAGGAAGCTGAAGAAGAACAGCAGCAGCGAGACGGTGCCCGCGTTGCGGGGCTGGGTGATCCACGCCAGGAACGCGTCCATCGCGGCCTCAGCGGAACTGCACGAAGTAGGCCTCGCCGTACTTCTTGAAGTCCACCATGGTGCCGAGCACCTGGAGATAGGCCACGAGGGCGTCCATCTCGGTCAGGTGCCGCCGGTCGCCGTCGTAGTTGCCGGCCTCGGCCTGGCGCAGCAGCGCCTCTTCGGCGCGGCGGATGTCGAGCATGTCGGCGATCGCCCGCCCCCAGCGCTCGACGTTGCGCCGGTACTCCTCCTCGGTCAGCGAGTAGGGGACGCCCGCCTTGCGCAGCGCCGCCATGCGCCGGGCGACGTCCGCGTAGTCGAGCTCGCGCTCCATGAGCCAGGGATAGGCGGGCATGATGGACTCCGGCACCACCGAGCGCGGGTCGATCAGGTGCTGCACGTGCCAGGCGTTGGAGTATTTGCCGCCCACGCGCGCGAGATCCGGACCGGTGCGCTTGGACCCCCACAGGAAGGGATGGTCGTACTGGGACTCGGCGGCGAGCGAGTAGTGGCCGTAGCGCAGCCACTCGTCGCGGAAGGGGCGGATCATCTGCGAATGGCAGTAGAAGCAGCCCTCACGCTGGTAGATGTCGCGCCCGCGCAGCTCCAGCGGCGTGTAGGGGCGCACCTCGGCGACCTCCTCCACCGTGGAGCCGATCTTGAACAGGGGCACGATCTCCACCAGCCCTCCGACGCTGATCACGACCAGAGTGAGCGCGATCAGCAGCCCCGCGTTGATCTCGATCTGCTCGTGACGGAACATGGCCGTCCCCTCAGCCGCGCGCGGCGAGCTTGGCGGCGAGCTTGGCCTCCAGCGCCGCCGCCTCGCGCTTCGCCGCCGCCACGGTCATCCAGAAGTTGTAGACCATCACCAGCACCCCGGCGATGAAGAAGGCGCCGCCCAGGGCGCGCACCACGTAGGGCCAGTGCAGGAAGCGCACGGTCTCGATGAAGGAGTAGGCGAGGTTGCCGTACTCGTCGAAGCCGCGCAGCATCAGCCCCTGGCCGATGCCCGCCACCCACATGGCCGTGATGTAGAGCACGATGCCGATGGTGGCGAGCCAGAAGTGCACGTACACGAGCCGCGTACTGTAGAGGCGCGCATCCCACAGGCGCGGCACCATGTGGTACAGCGAGCCGAAGGTGATCATGGCCACCCAGCCGAGCGCACCCGAATGCACGTGGCCGATGGTCCAGTCGGTGTAGTGCGAGAGGGCGTTGACGCTCTTGAGCGACATCATCGGCCCCTCGAAGGTGGACATGCCGTAGAAGGAAAGCCCCGTGATCAGGAACAGCATCACGGGATCGGTGCGCAGCTTCTCCCAGGCGCCCGAGAGCGTCATGATGCCGTTGATCATCCCCCCCCAGGAGGGCAGCAGCAGCATCACCGAGAAGGTGGCCGCGAGCGTCGAGGTCCAGTCGGGCAGCGCGGTCCAGTGCAGGTGGTGGCCGCCGGCCCACATGTAGAGGAAGATCAGGGCCCAGAAGTGGATGATGGACAGGCGGTAGGAGTAGACGGGCCGGCCCGCCTGCTTGGGCACGAAGTAGTACATCATCCCCAGGAAGGCGGCCGTGAGGAAGAAGCCCACGGCGTTATGGCCGTACCACCACTGGGTCATGGCGTCCTGCACGCCCGCGAAGAGCGAGTAGGACTTGGTCAGGCTCACGGGGATGGCGAGGTTGTTGAAGACGTGCAGCAGGGCCGTCGCCAGGATGAAGCCGAGGTAGAACCAGTTGGCGACGTAGATGTGGGGCTGGGAGCGCCGCTTGAGGGTGGCGACGTAGAGATAGAGGTAGGCCACCCACACCACGGTGATGAGGATGTCGATGGGCCACTCGAACTCGGCGTACTCGCGCGACTGGGTGATGCCGAGCATGTAGCCGAGGGCCCCGAGGCCGACGGCGGCGTTCCAGCCCCAGAAGGTGAAGCCGGCAAGCGCGTCGCTCGCGAGCCGCGCCTGGCAGGTGCGCTGCACCACGTAGTAGCTGGTGGCGAACAGCGCCGAGCCGCCGAAGCCGAAGATCACCAGCGTGGTGTGCACCGGGCGCAGGCGCCCGAAGGTGAGCTCGGGGATCTCCAGGTTGAGCCAGGGAAAGGACAGCTCCAGCGCGGCGTAGAGGCCGGCGAGCATCCCCAGCACGCCCCACACCAGGGCGGCGATGGTGAAGCGGCGGACGATCCCGTAGTTGTAGGGCTGTGCCTCGACGGCGGTCGCGCTCTGGACCATGGTCTCCCCTCGCCTGGTGGTGGTTTCCACGGACGCCCCCCCTCGGCGCCCGCGGCCGAAAAAAGGGGCCGCAATGTTAATAGCTCCTAATATTCTTGATCAAGCGCATTTTTCGGCCGATGCCGGCGTCCCCTGTTCGGCAGGAGGCCGCCGACCCTTGAGCGGCATATCCAACTCTTTGAAAACGAAGGATCCTGTTGACACCTGCCGGGTCCACGCAACCCGGGCCCGACAAGGCCGGCCTGGCCTGTTGCGGACATGCAACGGCGGGAACCCCGGCTTGCGTCGGGGCCTCGTCCGGGCCGGCTTCCGGCCGGCGCTCTGCCAGGTCCCCGCGGGGCCGCCTTCCAGCCGGCCGCAAGATGCGGCCGGAGGCCACACCCAAGGCGCCGTCCCCCAGCCAGGCGCGTGGGGCCTCAGTGCCCCAACAATTCCATGATGAGTGGAAGGTAATGGTCGAGCAGCAGAAAAGCAAACAGGGCCGTGAGGTAGAAGATCGAATAGCCGAAGGTGCGCAGCGCCGCGCGGTCGTCCCCGGTGCGGTGCAGGGTGACGGCGTGCCACAGGAAGCCCGCCCCCAGCGCCACCGCCCCGCCGAGGTAGAACACGCCGCTCATGCGCGTGACGAAGGGCAGCAGGCTCACGGCGAACAGCATCACGGTGTAGAGCAGGATGTGCAGCCGCGTGAGGGCCACCCCGTGGGTGACGGGCAGCATGGGGATGTCGGCGCGCGCATAGTCCTCGCGCCGATAGATGGCGAGCGCCCAGAAGTGGGGCGGTGTCCACGTGAAGATGATGAGGAAGAGCAGGAGCGCGTCCGGATCCACCTGGCCCGTGACCGCCGCCCAGCCGAGCACCGGCGGCGCGGCCCCGGCCGCCCCACCGATGACGATGTTCTGGGGGGTGGCGCGCTTGAGGAATAGCGTGTAGACGACCGCGTATCCGACCAGGCTGAGGAAGGTCAGCACGGCGGTGAGGGCGTTGACGAGCCCCACGAGCACCACCATCGAGGCGGCCACCAGCACGAGGGCGAAGGCGAGCGCCTCGCGCGGGGCGAGCTCGCCACGCGGGAGTGGGCGGTGGCGCGTGCGCCCCATGGCGGCATCGGCGCGGCGGTCGATCACATGGTTGATCGCTGCCGCGCCCGCCGCCGCGAGCGCGATGCCCAGCGTGCCGCCCAGAAAGGGCCCGGGCGGCGGCAGCCCCGGCACGGCGAGCAGCATCCCGACCACCGCGGTGAAGACGATGAGCGCCACCACGCGCGGCTTGGTGAGCGCGAGATAGGCACGCCAGCGCCCGGTGCGGGCGCGTGAGCGGGTGCCGGCGGCAAGCGTCCGGGCCACGGCGCTCACCCGATGCGCGAGGCCCGCAGCAGCCGCTGCAGGTCCTTGAGCAGGCCGTTGGGCTCGGCCCCCGGCTCGTACATGAGGATCAGCCTTCCGACGGGGTCCACCACGTAGATGCGCCCGGCGGTGCGCGGATCGCGGCCGTCGAGGTCGAAGCGATCCAGCAGCGCCCGCACCGCCGCGGGCGGTCCGCCTGCCACCACCAGCCCCGGGTGGTGCCCGATGAGGGCCTGCAGGCTCGGACCCGGCGCCTCGCCCTCCATGATATAGAGCCTGCCGACCCGGCGCATGTCCACGCCGAGGGCGAGCCGGAGCTGGCGCATCTTGTAGAGGCTCTCGCCGCACAGGCCGTCGCATTCGGTCCCGCCCACGTAGACCAGCCACCAGCGCCCGCGCAGCGTGGCGGGCGTGACCGCGTGGCCCGCGGCGTCGGTGAGGCGGAACTCGCCCAGGGCACGCGGGGGCTGCACCAGGGTGCCGTGGGCCGCGCCGCCGGCGAGCCCCCAGCGGTCGGCGGTGAGGTAGAGCACCCAGGCCGCGATGAGGGGCGCGACGAAGACCACGATGAGCAGCACGATGGTGAGGCTGGGGCGCTGCCCACGGGCGTCCAGCCCCGCGCTCACGGCGCCGCCCTCCACCACCGCCACAGCGCAAGGCCCCAGAGGGCGAGCACGGTGGCGGCGAGGCCGAACCACTGCACGGCATAGGCCCGGTGCCGCTCGGGACCGAACTCGACGATGCGCCACCGCCGGGCATAGCCGCCGGGTGACCCCGGGTCGAGATAGACGACGCAGCCGTAGACCGCCCGTCCCAGCGCACGCGCGGCGATGGCGGCATCGAGGTAGGGAACCGCCAGCGGCCAGCGCACGCCGCCGGCGAGGGCATCGCCCAGGCGCACCCCCACCGCGGCGGGCAGGTTGAGCATTCCCGTCACCTCCACCTCCCCATCGGGGGGCGCGGGTGCGCTTGCCCCGGCCAGGCCCCCGGCGGCAGGGATCCAGCCGCGATTGACCAGCACCCACGGGCCGCCGTCGAGGGGCACCAGCGGGGTGTAGACGTGGTAGCCCACGCGGCCGTCGAGCACCTGGTTGGCGAGCAGGATCTGGCGCTCGGCCACATAGCGGCCGCGCAACCGCACGCGCAGGTAGCGGTGGCGCGCCGGGTCGCACGGACGCGGCAGGGCCGCCAGCGGCGGGCCGGACCGCGCCGCCGCGTGCGCGGCGAGCAGCGCGGCCTTCTCCTGCGCGCGCTGGAGCTGCCACAGGCCCAGCCCCGCCAGGGCCGCGGCCAGCGGCACGGCCACGAGCATGGCGAGCCACGGCGCACGGCCGCCCCGGGGCTCATCCATGGCGCCCCGCCACGCGCCCGCTGGCGGGGACGGGCTGCGCTATACTGCTCCTCACGGCGCGCCACCGGAGCAACCCCGTGCTGTTCAAGGGCATCGTCCTCGTCCTGCTCGGCCTGATCTTCCTCAGCCTCACCAGCGCGCTGGGCTTCCTCGTCAGGGACCGTGGCCAGGGCGAGCGCACCGTGCGGGCGCTGACGCTGCGCATCGGGCTCTCGGTGGCGCTGTTCGCGCTCCTGATGCTGGGCTTCGCCACCGGCCTCATCGAGCCCCACGGCATCACGCCCTGAGCCCCGTCCGTCCCGGGCCGGCAGCGTCCCGGCGCCACGAGGGCCAGTCCTGTGGGGAGCCATCCCCGCGGGCGCGGCATCCGGTGGGCGCGGCATCCTTGCCGCGCACCCATGAAACAACGACGCGCCCACCGCCTGACGAAAGGGGCCTGCGGCGAGGCGCGGCCGCAGGCCCCCGCTGCACGCGGCTCAGATCCAGTAGACGAACACGAACAGGAACAGCCACACGACGTCCACGAAATGCCAGTACCAGGCCACCGCCTCGAAGGCGAAGTGGTTGTCGGGCGTGAAGTGCCCGGCGATGGCCCGGAGCAGGATCACCGTCAGCATGATGGTGCCGATGGTGACGTGGAGGCCGTGGAAGCCGGTGAGCATGAAGAAGGTCGAGCCGTAGATCCCGGAGGAGAGCTTGAGGTTCAGATCCTGGTAGGCATGGACGTACTCTTCGGCCTGGAGGGCGAGGAAGGTCACGCCCAGGGCGATGGTGGCGATCAGGCCGAGGACGAGCTGGCCGCGGTTGCCCTTCTTGAGGCCCCAGTGCGCCCAGGTCACGGTCACGCCCGAGCTCAGCAGGATCAGGGTGTTGATCGCGGGCACGCCCCAGGTCTCGATGATGCCCTTGGGCACCGGATAGGGGTTGCTGTCGGGAGTCACCACCGCGGCGGGCGGCTCCAGCAGAGGCCAGACGGCCTCGAATCCTTTCCACAGCAGCTCGTGGGTGAGAAAGCCGTCCCCGGCCCCGCCCAGCCATGGCACCGAGAAGACGCGGGCGTAGAACAGCGCGCCGAAGAAGGCGGCGAAGAACATCACCTCGGAGAAGATGAACCAGCCCATCCCCCAGCGGAAGGAGCGGTCCACCTGCTCGTTGTACAGGCCGGCGAGGTTCTCGCGGATGACCGTCCCGAACCAGCCGAACATCATGATCACCAGGATCGCGAAACCGGCCGCCATGAACCAGGGGCCCGCGCCGGAACCGTTGAGCCAGGCCCCGAAGCCGCCCAGCATGGCGGTCAGCCCGACGGAGCCCACGATGGGCCAGTGGCTGCCGTGGGGGAGGTAGTAGCCGCTATGCGCTGTGCTCATCGCTCCGATCCTCGACTGGTGCTTTCGTTGTCAAATGGGTCCTGCTCGCGCGCGCCTCAGCCGCGCCCCGGATCCGCGACGACCCGGCCGGCCCGCTGCCGCAGGTCGAACAGCGTGTAGGACAGGCTCACGGTGCGCACCTCGGCGGGCAGCTCCGGGTCGATATAGAACACCACCGCCACCTCCCGCCGCTCGCGGGGCCCGAGCCGCTGCTCGTCGAAGCAGAAGCACTGCACCTTGCGCAGGTGCGCCGCCGCCAGGCCCGGCGCCACGCTCGGCACCGCCCGCACGATCACGGGCCTGTCCGCGAGGTTGCGCAGCTCGAACCTGGCGACGCGCAGCTCGCCCGGGTGCAGCGTGAGCTTCGGCCGCAGGGGCCGGATCGACACCGCCGCGCCCGCCGGCGCCTGCGCCACGAGCTCCATACGGAGGGTGCGGGCGGTGTCCACCCGCACGCCGGCAGGCAGGGCGGCCGCCGGATCGAGGTCCACCTTGCCGTTGAGGCCGGTTATCTCGCAGAAGACGTCGTAGAGCGGCACCAGGGCGAAACCGAAGCCGAACATGGCGGCGGTCACCAGCACCAGCCGCCGGACCAGCCGCCGGTTCGCCTCGCGGGCCTGCGCACGCGGGTCCGTCACGCCCTCAGCCCCTGCCCATCACCCAGAAGAAGGCCAGGTAGAAGCCCAGGGCCACGGCCGCGAGCAGGCCCACCGTGAGCCGGATGCCCCGGCGCACGCGCGGATCCTGCCGCGGGTCGTCCGTCAGCCCATGCGCCATCTCACTTCACCTCCGGCGCCTCGGCGAAGGTGTGGTAGGGCGCGGGCGAGGGCACCGTCCACTCCAGCCCCTTGGCGCCCTCCCACACCTGGGCGGTGGCCTTCTGTCCGCCGCGCACGCACTTCCAGATCACGTACACGAACAGGAGCTGCGAGAGCCCGAAGGCGAAGGCGCCGATGGTGGAGACCTGGTTCCACTCGGTGAACTGGATCGCGTAGTCGGCGTAGCGGCGCGGCATGCCCGCGAGTCCCAGGAAGTGCTGCGGGAAGTAGAGCACGTTCACCGAGATCACCGAGAGCCAGAAGTGCCACTTGCCCAGCCTCTCGTCGTACATGTGGCCGGTCCACTTCGGCAGCCAGTAGTAGACGGCCGCGAAGATGGCGAAGAGCGCGCCCGTCACCAGCACGTAGTGGAAGTGGGCCACCACGAAGTAGGAATCGTGGTACTGGAAGTCGGCGGGCGCGATGGCGAGCATCAGCCCCGAGAAGCCGCCGATGGTGAACAGGATCACGAAGGCCACCGCGAACAGCATGGGCGTCTCGAAGGTCATGGCGCCGCGCCACATGGTGGCCACCCAGTTGAAGACCTTCACGCCCGTGGGCACCGCGATGAGCATGGTGGCGTACATGAAGAACAGCTCGCCCGCCAGCGGCATGCCCACCGTGAACATGTGATGCGCCCACACGATGAAGCTCAGGAAGGCGATGGAGGCGGTGGCGTAGACCATCGAGCTGTAGCCGAACAGCGGCTTGCGCGCGAAGGTGGGGATGATCTGGGAGATCACCCCGAAGGCGGGCAGGATCATGATGTAGACCTCGGGATGCCCGAAGAACCAGAAGATGTGCTGGAACATCACCGGGTCGCCGCCGCCGGCCGCATCGAAGAAGCTGGTGCCGAAGTACTTGTCGGTGAGCAGCATGGTGACCGCGCCCGCCAGCACCGGCATCACGGCGATCAGCAGGTAGGCCGTGATGAGCCAGGTCCAGACGAACAGCGGCATCTTCATCAGCGTCATGCCGGGCGCGCGCATGTTGAGGATGGTGGCGATGATGTTGATCGCCCCCATGATCGAGGACAGCCCCAGGAGGTGCACGGAGAAGATGAGGAAGGGGAAGGCCTCGCCCGTCTGCAGCACGAGCGGCGGATACATGGTCCAGCCCGCCGCCGGCGCGCCGCCTTCCATGAACAGGGTGGAGAGCAGCATGGCGCCGGCGAAGGGCAGGATCCAGAAGCTCCAGTTGTTCATGCGCGGCAGCGCCATGTCGGGCGCGCCGATCATCATCGGGATGAGCCAGTTGGCGAGCCCCACGAAGGCCGGCATGATGGCGCCGAAGACCATGATGAGCCCGTGCATGGTGGTCATGGCGTTGAAGAACTGCGGGTCCACGTACTGGATGCCGGGCTCCCACAGCTCGGCGCGGATGACGAGCGCCATGATGCCGCCCACGAAGAGCATCACCAGCGAGAAGATCAGATAGAGCGTTCCGATGTCCTTGTGGTTGGTGGTGAACAGCCACCGCTTCAGGCCGCGCGGCGGCTCGTCGTGGTGGTGCGCCTCGTGCGTCGTCGTCGCGGTGCTCATGGTTGGCTACCCCCTCGCAGGCTGAAGGCTCCAGCCGCCCGCGCCTCAGCGCGCGGCGGCGATATCCGCAGGCTGGACCACGTCGCCGGTGTCGTTGCCCCACGCGTTGCGCTCATAGGTGATGACCGCGGCGAGGTCCACGTCCGAGAGCTGCGGCCCGAAGGCGGCCATGGCCGTGCCGGGTTTGCCGCGCAGCACGATCTCTATGTGCTCGCGGACGGGGCCCGTGGTGATCCTGCCACCCTTGAGCGCGGGGAAGACGCCCGGCACACCCTCGCCGTTGGCCTGATGGCAGGCGGCGCAGGACTTCCTGTACACGGCCTCGCCGCGGGCCATGAGCTCGTCCCTGCTCCAGGTCTTCGTCGCAGCGGCCTTCTCGGCCTCGGCGGCGGCCTTGCGCTGCGCCACCCACTGGCGGTACTCCGCCTCGGGCCTGGCCTCCACCACGATGGGCATGTAGGCGTGGCCCCGGCCGCACAGCTCGGCGCACTCGCCCCGGTAGACGCCGGGCTCGTCCACCCGCACCCACCATTCGTTCACGAAGCCCGGGATGGCGTCCTTCTTGCCGCCGAGGGCCGGCACCCACCAGGCATGGATCACATCGTTGGCGGTGAGCAGGATCCTCACCTTCTTGCCCACCGGGATCACGAGCGGATTGTCCACCTCCTGCAGGTAGTGCTCGCCCTTGGGCGCATCGCCGTAGATCTGCTCCTCGGGTGTGGCGAGATTGCTGAAGAAGCCGATGCCTTCGTCCAGATAGTCGTAGCGCCACTTCCACTGGTAGCCCGTGACCTTGATGGTGAGGTCGGGGTTGGACGTGTCCTCCATGGCGATCAGCGCCTTGGTCGCCGGCACGGCCATGCCGACGAGGATGAGGAAGGGGATGATGGTCCAGACGACCTCGATGGCGGTGCTCTCGTGGAACTGCGCCGGCTGCACCCCTCTCGACTTGCGGTGCCTCAGGATGGAGACGAAGATCGCCCCGAAGACCACCACCCCGATGGCGACGCAGATCCACAGGATCAGCATGTGGAGGTCGTAGGCCTCGCGGCTGATGGGCGTCACGCCTTCGGGAAGGTTCAGCAGCCCCCAGCCCGAACCGGCCCCGGCGAGCGCGGCGGCCGGTGCGGACAGCAGCAGCGTCAGGGCGAGCCTTCTCGTGGTCTTCTTGGCGCTCATGTCGCTCGGTCTCCTCCGGTGGGATGCAGGTGATCCGGTGCCCGCGGGCCGGGTGCGGCGATGGCGGCGCGCAGACGCGCGGCGAGGCGCTCGCGCTCCTCGTCGGTGAGAAGCGCGCCGATCTCGATCGCGCGCCCGTGGCAGCGCAGCGCGAGCCGCGCGGGATGCAGGCCGTGCGAGGGGCGCTCCAGCATCACGCGCACCCAGGCGCGCGGGAAGACGCTGCGGCGCTGGGGCCGGCGCCGCCCCTGCTCCACCACCACCTCCTCGGGCCCGATGGTGACGACCTCGCGGTAGGACAGCCGCCGCGCGACCCAGTAGAGTCCGGCGGCGAGCGCGGCGAGCTCGAGTCCGGCGAAGGGGAGCACCGGCCACGCGCCACGCCAGGCGAAGCCCGCGGCCACGGTCCCCATCAGCACCCCCAACACCATGATCACTGTGAGGTTTCCCCGCCAGCTCAGGGACCGGTTCGGCCGGATGACGAACCGGCGGCGGCCAGACGGATCGCTGTCTTCGATGATCACCGTGGCCGACGCCCGGGCCCGGAGCTGACAAAAGTCAGGTTCCGGCGCGCCATCCTAGCGGATGCGATGGGCGGGGCGCAACAAAAAATGATTTTTTGAGGGTTTTTATCCTGATTATGAATAATCTATGATTATTTTTATATTGTTATCTACGAGTATTCCGCTTTTCTCATATAAAAAACATATCTATATCATATAATTACACGTTCTCCTTTTCAAGAGTCATGCCATGAAAATACCAGATTTTTCGTCAGATCCCCCGCCCGGGCGGCAGCTCCGGCAGCAGGTGCCGCACCGTCAGGCGGCGCGCGCGATCCACCGCCTCCGCATCCGGATCCCACGGCAGCCAGCCCAGGCAGGGGGCGGGGAGCCGCGCGCGCAGCGTCGCCAGGTTCTCCTCGAGGCGCGCCATCTCCGGCTCGACCTGGCTGCCGATCCAGCCGGCCAGCCGCAGGTCGCGGGCGAGCACGGATTCTGCGGTGAGCAGGGCATGGTTCAGGCAGCCGAGGCGCAGGCCCACCACCAGCACCACCGGCAGCCCGAGGGCGGCGCAGAGGTCGGCCACGTCGCCCTCGGGGCCCAGCGGCACCCGCCAGCCGCCCACGCCCTCCACCACCACCACCTCGGCCCGGTCGGCCAGCCGCGCGTAAGCCGCCCGGATGGGGCCGAAGCGGATGGCCGTCCCGCATTCGGCGGCCGCGATGTGGGGAGCGATGGGCGGCGCGAAGGCGTAGGGGTTCACGTCCTCGTAGGACCCTTCCCAGCCGGCGGCCTCGATCAGCGCCAGCGCATCGTCGTTGCGCAGGCCTGCGGGCGTGGCCTCGCAGCCGGAGGCCACGGGCTTCATGGGGGCCACGCGCAGGCCCCGGGCCCGCAGGGCGTGGACGAGGGCGGCGGCGGCGACGGTCTTGCCCGCGCCGGTGTCGGTGCCGGTGACGAAAAGCCCGCGCCCCTTCACGGCGCCGCCTTCCGATCTGCCGGAAGGGCGCGGGGGCGGGATGCGAGGGCGTCGCCGCTCACGGCCCGCCTCCGCGGCGCCGGGCGCTGGGCGGGGCCACCCGCACCGCCCCGCCCCCGGCCGGCTTCCAGGCGTGGCCGTAGACCACCTCGAAGGTGGCCGGGAGCCTGCCCCCGGCGTCCCGGCAGCGCCCGTAGGCGCGGCGCAGCGCCTCGATACGCCCGCGCCCGGTGAGCCCCCGGGGCCTGCCCGCAGCGGCGTTGCGTGCGCCGATGGCCTTGAGGTCGCGCATGAGCTCGAGCACGTCGCCGTAGCGGACGGTGATCCACTCGGCATCCGTCACCGGATCGGCGAGGCCGGTGTGCAGAAGCAGGTCGCCCACCTCGTGGAGGTCCGGGAAGCCGTGGACGTGCACGTGGGCGCCGCCGTCGGCCTCGGCCCAGGCCGCGCGCAGCTCCCTGAGCGTGTCCGGGCCGAAGGTGGCGAACAGCAGCAGCCCGCCTGGCGCCAGCACCCGGGCGAGCTCGCCGATGGCGCGCTCGAGGTCCGGGCACCACTGCAGCGCGAGGCTGGAGAAGACGAGGTCGAAGCTTCCTGCGGCAAGCGGCAGGGCCTCGATGTCGCCCGCCACGCACCAGGGCCGGCGCAGCCACGGGCCGCGCCGGCGCGCACGCGCGAGCATGGCGGGAGCGATGTCGAGCGCCACCACGCGCGCGCCGCGCCAGCGCCGGGCGAGCTGCGCGGTGAGCGCCCCGGTGCCGCAGCCGGCGTCTAGGATGCGCACGGGCCGGAAGCCGCGCAGCAGATCGAGGCGCTCGTAGAGGCGCTGGCCCACCTCGCGCTGGAGGAAGGCGGCACCGTCGTAGGTGGCGGCGGCGCGCTCGAAGGCGCGCCGGGCGCGGCGCTTGTCGATGCGCCAGGGCTCGGGGCGCGGTGCGCTCACGGCCCCTCTCTCCCGCCGCGCCGGCGCGGATCGGCCTCGGCGAGCAGCGCCCGCAGCGCCGCCAGCACCCGCTCCGGATGGCTCAGGAAGGGCGCGTGGCCGGCCTCCTCCACGACGTGGGCGCAGCCGAGGGGAAGGCCCGTGCCGAGCCGCCGCACCGACTCCGGCGGCACGAGCCGGTCGCGACCCCCGCCCATCACCACCGCGGGCACGTGCACCTCGCCGAGCCGGGCGCGCAGGTCCGCGGCGGCGAGCACGGCGAGCCCCGCCTCGAGCGCGCCGGGCGCCGGGGGGCCTGCGGCCTCCAGCACGGCGTGCAGCCGCCGCAGCGTGGCCGTGGCGCCGGCCGCGCCGCGCACCTGCAGCGCCAGGAAGCGACGCACGGTGCCGGCCCAGTCGCGCGCCAGGTCCTCGGCGAAGCCCGCGAGCACCTCCGGCGCCACGCCCGGCCAGCCGTCGGGGGACGCGGTGAAGCGGGGGGTGGCGGCCACCAGGCCCAGGCCGGCCACCCGCTCGGGAGCGGCGAGCGCCGCGGCCAGCGCCCCGAGGCCCCCGAGCGACCAGCCGACCCAGACCGCCCGGGGCGGGGCCGCCGCGAGCAGGGCGGCGGCGAGCGCCTCGGCGTCGCGTGCGGGCGCCGCGGCCCGGCGCTCGCCCTGCCCCGGCAGGTCCAGCAGCACCGCCTCGCGCTCGGGGGCGAGATCCGCGGCGAGATCGGACCACACCGTGGCCGGCAGCCCCCAGCCCGGCACGAAGACCACCGGCAGGTGCGCGCTCACGGCGCCCTCCGTACCGCGTGCGCACCCCCCTCCCCGGCCCTCCCCCCGCTTGCGGGGGAAGGGTGCGGGAGGGGGGCACGGAGGAGCCGGTCCGGCGCTGTCCGGGCGCGCGCCGATTCGCCGCACCTGCGCTCAGCGCCCGCGCTCACGGCGCCCTCCCGGAGGCGTCGCCGGTCGCAGTGTCGTCACGTCCACCGTCATCCCCCACCTCGCGCCAGGCGCGCGCGAGGGCTTCGAGCAGCGCGTCCACCTGCGCCTCGGTGTGCCCGGCGCTCAGGGTCACGCGCAGCCGCGCGGTGCCCTCCG
>JALSJE010000009.1 GCA_026989495.1 Gammaproteobacteria bacterium
GCGGTCTGGGGGGGGGGGCGGGGAACGGTCTGCGCGGGACGCGAGGACCGTCCCTGGCGCTCGTCGGCGGCCTTCCCTGGCCGCCGACGCCCGCGCATCCCGTCCCCCGTCCCCCTCCCTGTGGTGTGGGTGGTAGCACGGCTGGTGGCGCCGTGATTGGGTTGACGGTGGACGGTGGACGGAGGGGCGGGCAGCCCCGGCGGGCGACGGCCCAGCGCCGCGCCGGTGCACGGCTCCCCGCCGTCCACCGCATACCGTGCACTGCGCACCGTTAACAGGGCAGCGCCCGCGCGGCCCTTTCCAGGGGCAGGAACCTGGGCGGGCCGACCGCCGTCCAAATTCGGCAGGAAGGGCTGAAAAATCTCGATTTTTCAGCCCTTTCCCGCGGCCAGGGACGGCCGCGGAATGGCCCATGCACAGGGAAGCGCATGACGACTCGAGGAAAATCAGAATGGCCGCGATGCACCTCAGCGCTGATCGATCCGCGCAGCGGATCGATCAGAGTTTCCGGTATCATTTGCGACCATTTCGCGCCCCATGGTGGGCGCGGCGGAACCGGCGAGGAGGCAGACACCATGGCAGTGGTCGAGAGCGGCACGCTGCGCAACCGCGCGCGCGAGCTGCAAGGGCGTCTCGAGGCCCTGAGGGGGTATCTTTGACTACGAGGGCAAGCGCGGGCGCCTCGACGAGGTGATCCGCGCCCTCGAGGACCCCAAGGTCTGGGAGGACCCCGAGCGCGCCCAGCAGCTCGGTCGCGAGCGCGCGCGTCTCGAGGAGGAGGTGGTCACGCTCGAGCGGCTCGGGCGCGAGCTGGAGGAGGCCGTGGAGCTGCTCGATCTCGCCCTGGCCGAGGACGACGAGGCCACCATCACCGCCGTGGGCGAGGATCTCGAACGCATCGGCAAGGAGATCGGGCAGCTCGAGTTCCGGCGCATGTTCTCGGGGGAGGCGGACGCCTCCAACGCGTATGTCGATATCCAGGCGGGAGCCGGCGGCACCGAGGCCCAGGACTGGGCCGAGATGCTGCTGCGCATGTACCTGCGCTGGGCCGAGCGCCACGGCTTCAAGACCGAGGTGATCGAGGTCACGCCGGGCGAGGTCGCCGGCATCAAGAGCGCCACCATCAAGGTCGAGGGCCCCTACGCCTACGGCTGGCTGCGCACCGAGACCGGCGTGCACCGGCTGGTGCGCAAGTCGCCCTTCGACGCCGGCCACCGCCGCCATACCTCCTTCGCGGCCGTCTACGTCTCGCCCGAGGTGGACGACGATATCGAGATCGAGATCAACCCGGCGGACCTGCGCATCGACGTCTACCGCGCCAGCGGCGCCGGCGGCCAGCACGTCAACCGCACCGAGTCTGCGGTGCGCATCACGCATCTGCCCACGGGCATCGTCGTGCAGTGCCAGAACGATCGCTCCCAGCACAAGAACAAGGCCCAGGCCATGAAGCAGCTGCGTGCGCGCCTCTACGAGCTGGAGCTGGCCAGGCGGCGCGCCGAGCAGCAGAAGCTGGAGGAGAGCAAGGCGGACATCGGCTGGGGCAGCCAGATCCGCTCCTACGTGCTGGACCAGTCGCGCATCAAGGACCTGCGCACCGGGGTGGAGGTGGGCAACACCCAGGCGGTGCTGGACGGCGACATCGACCGCTTCCTGGAGGAGAGCCTGCGCCGCGGGCTCTAGCCCGCATGTTGCACCAAGGCGGAAGCGGGCGGGGCGATGAGTCTTTGCAGGATGAGTTTTTGCAAGACGACGGTTTGCATGGACCTTCGAAGGCTTGGTCCGGAGCCGCACTTCGTGCCCGCCCGCTTCCTGCTCCGGCCCTGGCGGATTTTCGCTCGGTCTCGCGGGCGCTTCGCTCAAGCCGTAGTCCCGGCTACGGCTTTCGCTCCAGCGCGCCGCGAGCCCGGCTGCAAATGCCGCCATCATCCGGAGCCCTTGATGGAACATGCGGGCTAGGCGGGCGCCGGCGGGCACGGCCGGGGGCCACCGGACGCGAACGCTCGGGCGACGGGGGATGGGGGGCGCCCAGGCGGGCGAAGACGTACAGGGGGACCTGCTGAACCATGGCGGACGAGCAGACGCTGATCGAGGAGCGCCGGCGCAAGCTGGCGGCGCTGCGTGAGCGCGGCGAGGCCTTCCCCAACGACTTCCGGCGCGATGCGCTCGCAGGCGAGCTGCAGGCGGCCTACGGGGACCGTGACGCCCAGGCGCTGGAGCGCTCGCCGGTGCGCGTGCGCGTGGCCGGACGCATCCTTGCCAAGCGCGTGATGGGCAGGGTGAGCTTCCTGCAGCTGCAGGACATGAGCGGGCGCATACAGGTGCTGGTCCAGCGCGACGCCCTCGGCGACGAGGCCTACCAGGCCTTCAAGAAGGGCTGGGACGTGGGCGACATCGTGGGCGTGGAGGGGGTGCTCATCCGCACGCGCACGGGCGAGCTGACGGTGCGCGCCGAGCGGCTGCGCCTGCTCACCAAGGCCCTGCGCCCGCTGCCGGAGAAGTGGCATGGCCTGCAGGACCAGGAGCAGCGCTACCGCATGCGCTATGTGGACCTCATCGTCAACCCCGAGGTCCGCCGTGCGTTCCTGACGCGCACGCGCGTCATCGCTCACATTCGCCGCTTCCTCGACGAGCGCGGCTTCGTCGAGGTCGAGACGCCCATGATGCAGCCCATCCCGGGCGGGGCCACGGCGCGGCCTTTCGTCACCCACCACAACGCCCTCGACATGGACCTCTACCTGCGCATCGCCCCCGAGCTGTACCTCAAGCGGCTGGTGGTGGGCGGCTTCGAGAAGGTCTACGAGATCAACCGCAACTTCCGCAACGAGGGCCTGTCCTCGCGCCACAACCCCGAGTTCACCATGCTCGAGTTCTACTGGGCCTACGCGGACTACCGCGACCTCATGGACCTCACTGAGGAGATGCTGCGAGGCCTGGCGCAGGAGGTGCTGGGCTCGACGGTGGTGCGCTACCAGGGCCGCGGCTACGAGCTGGGCCGTCCCTTCCGGCGGGTGCGGCTGCTGGACGCGGTGCTGGAGCGCAACCCGGGCCTCGGCGCCGGGGACCTGCGCGATCCTGCGCGCGCGCGCCGCGCGGCCGAAGCCGCGGGCATCGCCGTGGAGCCCGGCTGGGGCCCAGGCAAGATCCAGCTCGAGCTGTTCGAGAAGACGGTGGAGGAAACCCTGCTAGAACCCACCTTCGTCACCCACTTCCCCACGGAGGTCTCACCGCTTGCGCGCCGCTGCGCCGACGATCCCTTCTACACCGATCGCTTCGAGCTCTTCGTCGCCGGGCGCGAGATCGCCAACGGCTTCTCGGAGCTCAACGACTACGAGGACCAGGCCGAGCGCTTCCGCGAGCAGGCCCGCGCGCGGGCGGCGGGCGACGACGAGGCCATGTACTACGATGCGGACTTCATCCGCGCCCTGGAATACGGCATGCCGCCCACGGCGGGGGAGGGCATCGGCATCGACCGCCTGGTGATGTTCCTCACGGACTCGCCCTCCATTCGCGACGTGATCCTCTTCCCCCACATGCGCCCCGAGCGGGAGGCCGCCGGCGGCGGTCGGCGGTCGGCGGGCGGCGGCGACGGGGCGGATTAGCCGCCGAGGAGGGCCTGGACCTCCCTGGCCTCCTCGCTCTCGGCAGCGAGCTCCACCACGCTCACGTCGTCGGCCAGCCCCAGCCGGCGCAGGGCCGACACCCGGCTCCAGTCGACTCGCGCCAGCGGATGGTCGGAGCCCAGGTGGCTCTGGAGGTTGGCCACGGTGACCACGTCCACGTAGTCCGGCGGTCCACCCGGATCGCGTGCCAGGTCCTCATGCCCGGCGGCCACGGCCACCAGGTAGTCCGGCAGCCGCCAGCTGCGCAGGATGGCCTCGCCCAGGCGCGGGTGCAGCTCGCGCACGAGGGCGTCGAAAGCCGCCTCGTCGGCGAGCAGCGACTCGTCCTCCTCGGCGCGCACCAGCAGCGGCAGGGCTCCCACGTCGTGGAGCAGGCCCGCCAGCATGGCCCGGTCCGGCGCCAGCCCGTGCTGGCCGGCCAGCGCCCGGCTGATGGCTGCCACCTGCACGCTGTGGGACCAGAGCGCGTGCAGGCGCCGGTCCACCGCCTCCGTGGTGGCCTGGAACATCTGGCGCATGGCGAGGCTCGTGACCAGGGTGCGCACCAGGTCGCGTCCCAGACGCACCACCGCGGTCTGGACGTCGTCCACCTCGCGGCGGCCGCGGTAGAGCGGCGAGTTGGCTACCTGGATCAGGCGGGCGGCCAGCGCGGGATCGCTGGAGACGGCCTCGGCGATCTGACGGGCCGAGGAGGACTCGTCCTCGACCGCGTCGCGCACCCGCAGCGCCACCTCCGGCAGCGTGGGCAGCTCCAGCCGCCCGGCCTCCAGGTCCTCGAGCAGGGTGGTGACGAGCGTCTCGGCGCTTGCGCTCATGGGGGCTCGCGGTCTCCGTGCGACAGGTGGGCCTCAGGGCCCTTATCGGCACGGGGGCGCGCGGCCTTGAGCCGCTTGCGCGGGGGGGTCAGCCCGCCTTCTGGGCGGGGAAGGGGTAGGGCAGCTCCCGGGGCTCCAGTGCCGGCCCGTCAGGCGCGCCCAGCCGCAGGCCGCCCGCCTCTGCGCTGGCGATCTGGACCACCGCGAGCAGCTCCCGGCCCCCGTCGGGCCAGGGTGCGGCGGCCACGACCTTGCCCACGCTCTGATCGGGCGTCCCGCCACCGGGCGCATAGATGTCCATGCCCGGCTCGGAGGGCGCGTCTCCGTCCACGTGGAAGCGGTACATGCGCCGCTTGAGCTTGCCCAGGTACTGCATCCGGGCCACCACCTCCTGGCCGGGGTAGCAGCCCTTCTCGAAGCTGAGCCCGCCCACGGCGTGCAGGTTCGCCATCTGGGGGACGAAGGCCTCCACCGTCTCCGGCAGCACCGTGGGGATGCCGGCGAGGATGTCGAGCAGCGTCCAGGGCTCGGCTCCCACGGGGGCGGCGCGCACGTCGAGGCGGGTCCAGGCGCGCTGCACCGCCTCGAGGTCGCCGTGGAGCTCGAAGCGCGGGTGCGGGCCGGGGATGCGGATCACGGTGAGGCCGTCGGCGTGGACCACGCCGTCCGCCTCGGTGGGCGGCGCCGTCCCCAGGACCTCGCCGAGCTCGCGCTCGGCGTTGGGGCCCGAGAGCCCCATGCGCACCAGGGCATCGCTCGCGTCCTCCAGGCTCACCTTGGCCCGCAGCACGTACTTGCGCAGACGGCCCAGCGTGGGCTCCACCAGGGCGCGCGGCATCTCCAGGTAGAAGTGCGCCTCGCGCAGAAACAGCCGGAATACCGCCAGCATGCGACCCTTGGGCGTGCAGTAGGCGCTGAGCTGGCTGCGGCCCTCGTCCACACGGCGCAGGTCGTTGGTGAGCTGCGCCTGCAGGAAGTCGCGCGCGTCCTCTCCGTGGGCGGCGAGCAGCCCGAAGTGGGAGAGGTCGCAGATGACATCCCCGGAGGTGACCACGCGCAGCTCCAGGTCGGGGTTGCCGTAGTGCAACACGCGCTCGTCGGCGTCGAGCTCCGCGCCGCGGTCCAGCAGGAAACGCTTCCACTCGGGCTTCATGGGAACGGCATCTCCGGTAGGCGGCCCCCATCTTAGACAAAGCCTCCACGGGTGTCAGCCACTTGGTGCTTGCGCGGCAGCAGGGCACGGCTCAAGATTAGGGGGCGGCGGCCGACAGGACCAGGGAGCGGAGAGAGAGGACCGTGCAGATGCGCAGGGGCGGCAGGCCCGTGTTCCTCGACCTGCGGGCGATCCGCATGCCGCCCGGCGCCGTGGCGTCCATCCTGCACCGCCTGTCGGGGGTGCTGCTCTTTCTCGCCATACCGCTGCTGCTGTGGGCGCTGGAGCGCTCGCTCGCCGGTCCCGAGGGCTTCGAGGCGTTGCGCGCGGCGCTCGCGCCCTGGCCCGTGCGGCTGCTCGCGGTCGTCCTCCTGTGGGCGCTCACCCACCATCTGCTGGCGGGCGTGCGCTTCCTGCTCATGGACCTGGGGCTGGGGCACGCGCTCGGGCCTGCGCGCGCGAGCGCGCGCGTGGTGACGGCGGCGGGCCTGCTGGGCCTGGTGGTGGCCGCCTGGGGGCTGCTCGCATGAGCCGGCGCGCCACGGGGCTGCGGGCCTGGGCCGTGCAACGGCTGAGCGCGGCCTATCTGGCCGTCTTCGCGCTCGTGCTCGCGGGCCGTCTCGTCCTCGCGCCTCCGGCCGATGTCCTGGCCTGGCGCGCCTGGGTGGCGACCCCCTGGATCAACGCAGCCTTCGGGCTCGCCCTGGCGGCGCTGCTGCTGCACGCCTGGGTCGGGATCCGCGACGTGGTGCTCGACTATGTGCACTCCGTGCCCCTGCGGCTGGCGGTGCTCGCGTTCGTGCTGCTCGCGCTCGCCGCCTACGCCTGGTGGGGCCTGCGCATCCTGACGGGGGCGGCGCCGTGAGCGCGGCTCGGGAGCGTGGAGGGCGGGGAGGCGCGCTGCGCGGGACGCGAGGACCGTCCCTGGCGCTCGTCGGCGGCCTTCCCTGGCCGCCGACGCCCGCGCAACCCGCCTCCC
>JALSJE010000010.1 GCA_026989495.1 Gammaproteobacteria bacterium
ATGGTGGCGGAGCTTCCCAAGGAGGAGAAGGAGGGCGCCGGCGCCGGCATGGGCGGCGGCATGGAGGACTTCTGAGGCCGCGAGGGAGCGCAGCCGTCAGGGCTCCCGGCCCCGCGCCCGCAAGGGCGCGGGGTTCTTTTTTGGGCTCTTCTGCCTTTTTCGTGGGTGCCTTGATTCGTGCGGCTGCTGTCGGGCGGGGCGCGTGTGCCTGGATCCGTTGCGGGGCGGTATGGCGCCGGGGCCCGCGTGGAGCCGGCGCTTGGGCGATCCTTGCAGCCGCACCGGCCCCTCCGGCACCGTCCCGACGCCTTCGAGGCGGCTTCACCTCCGTCCGTGAACCGGGCTTTCAGCCCCGATCCCCTGCCTCCGTAGGCGCGGCTTCCAGCCGCGCCGGGCCGGCTGGAAGCCGGCCCCCACAGGGCGGGGGCGCCGGGGGGCTGGCACCCGCCCCGCGGGGAGGGGCCGGTATGCCCTTTTTCGCGAGGGGCTTGTGTCCGACGGGGTCCCGGCCCTGTGCGCTGCGCGCTTCCATGGATCTTGCCGCGCATGCCGGACGCGATGCGCATCGACGAAGGGATTGCCCACGAGAACGGCAGAAGAGCCAGAAAGTATCTCTCCCCGCCGCATGGCCGTGGCCCAGGCAAGCTTGATGAGCGGCCAGAGCCACGGCAGGCGTTGATGGCTCGCAGGCGTCTTGGCCTTCTCCCGGCAGGCTCGGCCCAGCGCCAGCATCTCGCGCCAGGACACCCGGCGGTCGCGACCTTGCGGGCGCGGCGGGCGCCGGACGTCGGAGAGGGGGTTCTTCCAGCCTTCGAGGCCGGGGATCTCGCGCCGCGCCTAGGTGCAGGCGGCAGACAGCAGCCCGAGCTCGCGAATGACGGTCTCCGACGACGCGCCGTCACCCAGCCGCTCGTCGCGCCACCTGGCGAAGTCGGCCGGCCGGAGGTCGCGGAGGGGCTTCTCCCGCAGCGGGTGGGACTCGATCCAGCGCTGGAGGCGGTAGCGTTCGCTCTCCGCGCCGCGGCGCTTGGGCACCTCGCGCTGGAGGTATTCCCGCCAGAGCTCCTTCAGCGGCATCGCCAGGGCCTCGCTGGGCAGGCCATCGCGGTCGAGGTCGGCCTCGACCTGCCGGGCCCAGGCCTTGGCTCGCGCTGGGTCGCGAACGTCTGTGCGGCGCGGAAGGCGACCTGGCCGTCGCGCTTGCGGATCACCTCCGCGAGCCAGCGCACGTCTCCCCGGGCGGTGCACCGTTTCCGGATCCGGGCCACGCCATCCCCTCTGCGCTTGCGGGGTCCGTTGAGAGATTGCCACGGCGGACTCGGTCGGACAGGCGGCGGACAAAAGAGAGCCCGGCGCTGGGCCGGGCTCGTAACTGATTGTTTTTCATGGTGGGCGCTCCAGGGATCGAACCTGGGACCTCTGCCGTGTGAAGGCAGCGCTCTCCCGCTGAGCTAAGCGCCCGGGACGGGATGCGGATTCTATGCCCGCCCTCTGCCGGCGGTCAAACCGGGGCCCGGCCGTGCCCTGTGCCGGACGGATGGGGGCTATGCCCTCCTCCGGATCCGTGGCGGCGTCCGGCGGTAGAGGATGAAGGTGAGGTCGTCGGGCTTGTGGGGTGCGCCGGCTCCCGTGGCCGCCATGCGCGCGGCGCAGGCGGCGCGCAGGGCCTCGGCGGCCGCCATGAGGGGGCCCTTGCGGACGAGGGCCACGATCTCCTCCAGATGCAGGTTGTCGAAGAGCCCGTCGCTCGCGAGCAGCACGGTGTCGCGCGGGGCGAGCCGCAGCACGGGCCCCACCTCGATGCGCATCTCCGGCGAGCCGATGAGGTTGGTGACCAGGTGGCGGTCGGCGTGGTGCAGGGCCTCGCGCTCGTCGATGAGCCCCGCCTCCACGCCGTAGGCCACGGGGGCGTGGGAGACGGTCTGCCACTTGACCCGCCCGCGCTGGCCCACGACGAGCAGCTCGGAGTCGCCCACGTGGTAAGGGCGCAGGGTGCCGGCCCGGATTTCGGCAGCCACCAGGGTGGTGCCGGCGCCGAGGCCTTTCGCCAACAGGCCGCGGTTGGCCTGCTCGATGGCGTCGAGGATGGCGCCGCGCAGCTCTCGCCCCGCGCGCGCGGCGGTCACCAGCGCCGCCCTGAGCGCCCGCATGGCGCAGGCCGAGGCCTGCTCGCCCGCGCGTTGTCCGCCGAGGCCGTCGGCCACGGCGAGCACCCCGGCCTCGGCCTCGAGCGGCAGCACGGCGGCGGCGTCCTCGTTCGGCCCCTCCTTGCCCGGGGCGCGGCGGGTGTAGAGGACGGCCTCGCCGCCGGCGAGCGCGAAGGGGAGCGGCGCCTCCAGGTCCTCGGCCAGGAACAGGGCCGGGTCCGGCAGCGGCGCGGCGAGCGTAGCGGGCGTGTCCTCGCGTCCGGTGGCCACGGCCGGGTCCCCTCAGTCCCAGTGCAGCGTCTCCAGGTGCTCGCGCAGGCGCCGCGCCGTGCGGAAGCGGCGCAGGATGAGGCTGCGCTTGAGCCCGCAGACGATCTCCTTGACCTGCCGCGGCTGGCGTGCGTAGTGGCGGCGGCCTCCGAGGGCGTCGTAGAAGAGGCGCACCAGGTCGAGCACGTCCTGGCGCATGGCCTCCGCGGTGGCCGGCCCCGCGTGGAACAGGTCGATCAGCTTGATCTCGAAGCCGAGCCCGATCTGGCGCACGATCACGTTGTCCGAGTGCAGGTCCCCGTGGTACTCGCGGGCCTCGTGGATGCACTCCACCCCGCGCGCGAGCGCGTGCAGGAGGTGCAGCCCCATGAAGGGCTCCACGCGCCGGCCCGGCTGGCGGGCGAGCCAGTCCGTGAGCAGCTCGCCCTCCACGTAGTCGGAGACCAGGAAGGTGACGGGCATGCGCCGCACCAGCAGGGTCTCCTGCGTCCGGTACTGGATGACGATGGGGCAGTGGCGCAGCTTGTGGAGCTTGCGGGCGTAGGCGCGCGCTGTGCGGTTGCCGGGGTTGCGGTGGGGGAAGAAGAACTTGCCCGCCCGCTCGATCCCGGTGGCCAGCTCGCGCAGCATGTAGACCTCTCCCTCCCAGCCGCTGCCGAGGCGGGAGAGGACCTCGTACTTCCTGAGCAGGACGCGGCCCGGCTCGAAGTCGAAGCGCTCGATCACCGGGGACCGCGTGCGCGCCCGGCCCGCCATCTTGCCCCCTCCGGGGCCCGCCCGGGCCCCGCGGACCGCGCCATGATAGCGGAAAACCGTGCCGTGGCGGGCGGTTCTGCTACAATGCGCGGCCTTCCGCAGGCCGGGAGACGCCGGGATGACGGTCAGGACGCGCTTCGCCCCCAGCCCCACCGGATACCTGCACATCGGTGGGGCGCGTACCGCGCTCTACTCGTGGCTGCATGCGCGCCGCCACGGGGGGCGCTTCGTGCTGCGCATCGAGGACACCGACCGCGAGCGCTCCACGGAGGCGTCGGTGCGCGCGATCCTGGAGGGCATGGAATGGCTCGGCCTCGCCTGGGACGAGGGGCCCCACTTCCAGAGCCGGCGCTTCGAGCGCTACCGCGAGGTGGTCGAGCGGCTGCTGGCGAGCGGCCACGCCTACCTTTGCTATTGCTCCAAGGAGCGGCTCGAGCGCCTGCGCGCCGAGCAGCTCGCGCGCAAGGAGAAGCCCCGCTACGACGGGCTGTGCCGCGACCGCACGGATCCTCCCCCGGAAGGCGTGCAGCCGGTGGTGCGCTTCCGCAACCCGCGCGAGGGCGAGGTGGTGGTGGAGGACCTCATCCGCGGGCGCGTGGTCTTCGCCAACGCCGAGCTCGACGATCTCATCATCCAGCGCGCGGACGGCACCCCCACCTACAACCTCACCGTGGTGGTGGACGACTGGGACATGGGCATCACCCACGTCATCCGCGGCGACGACCACCTCAACAACACCCCGCGCCAGATCAACATCATGCGTGCGCTGGGGGTGGAGCCGCCGACCTACGCCCACGTGCCCATGATCCTGGGGCCGGACGGCAAGCGCCTGTCCAAGCGCCACGGGGCGGTCTCCGTGCTCCAGTATCGCGACGAGGGCTACCTGCCGGAGGCGCTGCTCAACTATCTGGTGCGGCTCGGCTGGTCGCACGGCGACCAGGAGATCTTCTCCGTGGAGGAGATGATCCGCCTGTTCGACATCCGCGAGGTCAACAAGGCCGCCTCCACCTTCAACCCGGACAAGCTCCTCTGGCTCAACCACCACTACATCCAGTCGAGCGACCCCGCCCACGTGGCCCGCCATCTCGCCTGGCACATGGCGCGCCTCGGGATCGACACCGCCGGGGGGCCGCCGCTGGAGGCGGTGGTGCTGGCCCAGCGCGAGCGCTGCAAGACCCTGAAGGAGATGGCCGAGCGCAGCCGCTACTTCTACGAGGAGCCGGCCGGCTACGAGGAGAAGGCCGCCGCCAGGCACCTCACCCCGGAGTCGGCCCCGGTGCTGGAGGCGCTGCGGGAGCGGCTCGCCGCCCTCGAGGAGTGGACGCCGGAGGCCATCCACACCCGCGCCGTGCTGCCCGTGACCGAGGCGCTGGGGCTCAAGCTGGGCAAGGTGGCCCAGCCGCTGCGGGTGGCGCTCACGGGCGGCACCGTCTCGCCCCCCATCGACCAGACCGTGGCCCTGATCGGGCGCGAGCGCACGCTGGCGCGCATCGACCGGGCGCTCGACCATATGGGGACCGGCGCCTGAGCGCGTGCCGTGATGGGGTATAATTCAGCTTCCGGGTTGACAGCGCAGGGGTGCCTGCGTAGATTGCCCGGCGCGCTTTTCACGGGGCCATAGCTCAGCTGGGAGAGCGCCAGCATGGCATGCTGGAGGTCGCCGGTTCGATCCCGGCTGGCTCCACCAGAGGCGGACGGGCCCCGCGCGGGGCCCGTCTCGTGAGCGGAGGCAGGCATGGGCCGCATCGGCCGGCTGACCGTCTTGGCCGGCGCCGCCCTGAGCGGGGTGGGGCTGGCGGCGGGCTTCGGGGCGCTCTTCCTCGATGCCCACGGCGCTGCGGTCGAGCTGCTCGGCATGGTGCCGATCGGTTTCGTGCTGCTGCTCACGGGGACGGTGATCTCCCAGCTCCACCGCCCCCGCTGAGGCGCAGGTTCCTCGTCCCCATCGTCTAGCTGGCCTAGGACTCAGCCCTTTCAAGGCTGCAACACGGGTTCGAATCCCGTTGGGGACGCCACCGATCTCCCGGTTGGACGGAGTCAGCCGGGAGCCGCTCCGAGGGATGCGAGCGATTCGGCGGCGATCTCGCGCACGTCCGGGTGGTCGTCCGCCAGCAGCCGCTCCAGCCAGGGGCGCGCGGAGGGTGCGCGGGTGAGGCCGAGGTAGTGCGCCGCGTCGGCGCGCAGCGCCGGGCGCACCGAGCGGGTGAGCGCCCCCAGCGCGTCGATCCAGGGCGCGAGCGCACCTTCGGCCGCGAGCTGCTCCAGCAGGGCGGCCACGCCGAAGCGCGCCTTGAGGTCGGTCTCCTCCGCCTCCAGGAGGCGCAGCAGGGCGGGCACCCACAGCCCGGGCGCCGCCCGCGCGCGCCGCAGCATGGGTTCCAGCCGTCCGGCGACGAGTTCCGCTTCCACGTAACGGGCCCGCCCCGCCACGGTGCCCGCCGCGCGGGCCCATTCGCGCAGCTCACCCTCCGTGTGCAGGCCCTCGAGCTCCAGCGGCCCGAGACGCAGCCACGGCACGGCCCGGATGCCGAGGGCGCGTGCCCGGTCGGCCTCGCGTGCGACGTCGTGGACCGTGAGCGCACCGATCTCGCCGGCCGCGCGCAGCCGCTCCAGCGCCGCGCGCACCCGCGGGCAGTGGGGGCAGCCCGGCGCGGTCCACAGCTCGGCCTCGGGCGCCGGGCGGGCGGTTTCGGATGTCCCGGTCACGGCCCGGCCAGCTTAGCACCGGCGGGGCACAGGCTCACGGGCTGAGCCCCTTGCCGGGGTACACTTGCCCGGCATGTTCCACCTGCACCACTCGAACCGCATGGAGCGGCTCGCCGATGCGCTCGCCGGGCTGCTCGAGACCCCGCTGCCCGATCCCTTCCAGCCGGAGGTGGTGGTCGTCCAGCACCCGGGGCTGGCGCGCTGGCTGGAGATCGCGCTCGCCGAACGGCTCGGCATCTGCGCCAACGTGCGTTTCCCCCTGCCGGCGCGCTTCGTGTGGGAGACGGCGCGGGCCTGGCTGGGCCCCGATGCCGTGCCCGAGCACGACCCGCTCGACCGCGAGGCCCTGGCGTTCAGGGTCTACGGGCTGCTGCCTGCCGTGCTGGAGGAGGCGGCCTTCGCGCCGCTGCGGGACTGGCTGGCCCCGGGGGCGGCGCAGGGTGCGGGGCCTGGGGCGCTGCGGCGCTGGCGGCTGGCCGATCGCCTCGCCGACGTGCTCGACCGCTACCAGATCTACCGCCCCGACCTGATCGAGGCCTGGGAGCGCGGAGAGGAGCCAGACGCATGGGACGCGCGCCTGTGGCGGCGTCTGCGCGATGCGGCAGGTCCCGGCCGGGTGAACCTCCTGCGCGCCTTCCTCGAGGCCCTCGCCCGCGAGCCCCAGCGGGGGCTCTCGGCGCTGCCGCCCCGGGTGGCGGTGTTCGGCATCTCCAGCCTGCCGCCGGCTTACCTGGCGGTGCTGCGCGCCCTGGGACGGGTGCTCGACGTGCACGTCTTCTTCCACGACCCCGCGCGGGAATGGTGGGGCGACGTGGTGCCGGAGCGGGTGCGGGCGCGCATCGCCGCCCGCGACCCCGCACGCGCCGCCTACTACGAGGTGGGCAACCGGCTGCTTGCCTCCCTCGGTGCGCAGGGGCGCGACTTCCTGGTGCTCCTCTACGAGGGCGAGGGGCCGGACGAGCAGCATTTCCATCATGAGGAGCCCGCCGCCGGCCCCGGGGCGCCCCTGCTGCACCGCGTCCAGTCGGACGTCCTGGCGCTGCGCGACGGCCCGCCGGAGGCCGCCTGGCGGCCGGTGGCGCGTGAGGACCTCTCGCTGCGCGTGCACGTCTGCCACGGGCCCATGCGCGAGTGCCAGGTCCTGCACGACCAGCTCCTGGAGCTGTTCGAGACGCTCCCCGGGCTGGAGCCGCGCGATGTGGTGGTGATGGCGCCCGACATGGAGCGCTACGCCCCTTTCGTGGACGCCGTGTTCGGGCCCCAGGGACGCATCCCCTACGCGATCGCCGACCGTCCGTCGGTGTGCCATCCCCTGGCGCACTGGCTGCTCGATCTGCTCATGCTGCCCCAGGGGCGCCTGGCGCTGTCGGAGGTCGTGACGCTCCTCGAGGCGCCGGCCGTCCTGCGCCGCCTCGGGCTGTGCGCCGAGGACGTGGAACCGGCGATCGGCTGGCTGCAGCGGCACGGGGTGCGCTGGGCGGAGGATGCGCAGGACCGCGCCGCGGCGGGCCTGCCGGCCGAGCATCTCCATACCTGGGCGTACGGGCGCGAACGCCTGCTGCTCGGCTACGCCCTGCCCGATTCGGACGGGCTCTACGGGGAGGTCGCGCCGGGCGAGGGGGTCGAGGGCGATCAGGCCGACCGTCTGGGGCGGATCTGGCTCTTCGTGGAGCGTCTGGCGGCCTGGCGGCGCACGCTCGGACAGGCGAGGCCCGTGCGGGAGTGGGAAAGCCTTCTCGGCGAGGCGCTGGACGGCTTCCTGGCGCCGGCGCCGGGAGAGGAGGAGGCGGCGGTCCTCGCCATCCGCGACGTCCTCGCCGCGGTCTCCGAGGCGGCCGGGCGTGCCGGGCTCGACGAGCCCGTGCCCGTCGAGGTGTACCGGGCTTGGCTGGCGACGCGGCTGGCCGAGCCGGGCACCGGCGAGCGCTTCCTGGGCGGCGCGGTCACCTTCTGCCGGCTCGCGCCCATGCGCAGCATCCCCTTCCGGGTGGTGTACCTGCTGGGGATGCAGGATGCGGATTTCCCGCGCCGGCTGCGGCGGCCCGATCTCGACCGCATGCGCGAGGGGCGGCGGCGCGGCGACCGCAGCCCGCGCGACGACGACCGCTACCTGTTCCTGGAGGCGCTGCTCTCCGCCCGGGATGCCTTCCACGTGAGCTATGTGGGACGCGACCCCCGCGATGACACCGAGCGCGAGCCGTCCGTGGTGGTGAGCGAGCTCCTCGCCTACGTCGATCGCCACTACCGGGACGCGGCCGAGCCGGAGCGGCCCGCGGGCGCGCTGCTGGTGCGCAGGCATCCGCTCCATCCCTTCAGCCCCGACTGCTTCCTTCCCGGCACGTCCCGGGGACTGTGGAGCTACGACGCCTTCTGGGCGGAGGTCGCGGCAGCGTCTCGCCGGAAGGAGGGGGCCGCGGCGCAGGAGCCCGCGCCGCTCCCTCCTCCGCCCGACCCGCCCGACGAGCTGGGTCTGGAACGGCTCGAGCGATTCCTCGCCAGCCCGCCGCGGGCCTTCCTCGAGGCGCGTCTTGGGGTGCGGATGGAGCGCATCGAGGCGCCGGCGCCCGAGGACGACGAGCCGCTCGCCCTGGATCCGCTCGTCGCCTACCGCATCCGTGAGCGGATGCTCGCCCTGCGGCTGCGGGGCATCCCGCCCGAGGAGGTGCGCCGGCGGCTCGAGGCCGAGGGTCGCTTCCCGCCCGGCGCCCTGGGGCGGGCGGTGGCGCGGCCGGTGGAAGACGACATCGACCGATTGTGGCCGCGGCTGGAGCCATGGCTGGGTCCGCCGGCCGAACCCCTGCGCGTGGTGGTGGACCTGGTGCTGCCGGCCCGGGATGACGGGGAGGCCCGGTTGCGGCTGGCTGGCGTGCTTGCGGGACGCATCCAGGGGAGGGGGCTGCTGCGCAGCCGGCCGGGCAACCTGCGGGCGCGGGACGTGCTCGGCCTGTGGGTGTCGCATCTGGCCCTGTGCGCCATGGAGGGCGAGGCCGCGGGCGAGAGCGTGTTCGTGGCGCGCGACCGGTTCTGCCGCATGCCGCCGATGGGTCGTGACGAGGCACGCGGGCATCTGTCGGCGCTGGCCGCCCTCCACCGGGAGGGCCTGGCCAGGCCCCTGCCGCTGCCGGTCGAGGCGCTGTGGCCCGCCTTCCGGGATGCAGGCGGCTCGATGCCCCCGCCGCAGGGACAGGCCCGTGCCCGCAAGGCCTTCCTGTCCGACGGGGGCGGCCGCGCCGCACCGGGCGAGGCGCACGACCCCGCCTTCCGGCGTGCCTTCGGCGAGGGCGTGGCGACGCTGCTCGAGCGCTCGGAGCCGTGGCGCCTCGGGGAGGCCCTGTTCGGGCCGCTGCTCGCCCATGTCCATGTCAGCAAGGGAAGGGGATGAGGACGAAGCTCCTCACCGCGGAGAACGTGCTGACGGTGCCGCTCGAGGGCGTGAGCCTTGTGGAGGCGAGCGCAGGCAGCGGCAAGACCCACATGCTCGCCGCCATCGTCCTGCGGTGGCTGCTCGAGGGCCATCCGGTCGAGTCCATCCTCGCCGTGACCTTCACGCGGGCCGCGACCGAGGAGCTGCGGGGCAGGGTGCGGCGCATGACGGCCGCCTGCCTCCAGGCCTTCGACACCGGGAGACCGCCGGAGGGGGACGCGCTGCTGGCCGCGGCGCTCGAGCGCTGGTGCGGGCCGGAGCGCGGGGCCGCGGCCCGGCGGCTCGAGGCCGCCCTGGCGGCCATGGACGAGGCGCCCATCCACACCATCCACGGGTTCTGCCAGCGCCTGCTCCGCGAGCACGCGTTCGCCGCGCGGGGGGAGTTCGATCCCGAGATCCTTGAGGACGAGAGCGAGCCGCTGCTGGCGGTGGCGCGGGATCTCTGGCGCGCCCGGGTGGCCACCCTGCCGCCGCGCGAGCTCGCCCTCGTGCGGGCCATGTGGTCGGGGCCCGAGGACATGCTGGCCTTCGCGCGTCCCTATCTGGCGCGCGTGCCGCACGTCCGGCGCGGGAGCGTGGAGCCGGCGGCCGGGCTCGGCGAGGCGCTGGCGGCGGCGGCGCGGGAGGCGCGCAACCTCGCCGCCGGGGGGCTGGAGGGGCTGCTCGAGGCCATGGCGGCCTGGGCGAAGGGAGAGGGACCCTACAAGGAGCCCGGGTGGCAGGACGAGGCCCTGCACACCCTCGGGGCATGGCTCGCCGGCGAGGCCGCGGGCTGGCCGCAGGCGCTCGCCGCGGTCAGCCTGCGGCGTCACGCGCGCAAGCGCGGGCCCTCGCAGGCCGGCGTGCCTGACCTCGAGGCGCTCGTCTCGCACCCCCTGCTCACGCTCGGCGACCGGGTGCTGGCCCTGGAGGCGGCCTACGGCAGGGCCTTCGCCGCCGAGGCCCTCTGCGCCCTGCGCGAGGCCTGGGCCGCCTGGCGGGCGCGGAAGGGCGTGCTTTCCCACGACGACCTGCTCACGCGCGTGCGCGACGCGCTCGCGCGCGGGGCTGGCGGCGGGCGCCTCGCCGCCGAGCTCGTCCGGCGCTGGCCGGTGGCCCTGGTGGACGAGTTCCAGGACACCGACCCCGTGCAGAGTGCGATCCTGGGAGCGCTGGCCGCGGCCGGCCAGCGCCAGGTGCTCATCGGCGATCCCAAGCAGGCCATCTACGCCTTCCGCGGCGCCGATGTCTTCGCCTACATGAAGACCTACCGCACCGTCCCGCCCGAGCGGCGCTACGGTCTGCCCCACAACTGGCGCTCGCGCCCGGCCTGCGTCGAGGCCGTGAACGCCCTCTTCGCCAGGCCCGAGGCCTTCCTCTACGACGAGATCCCCTTCCAGCCTTCCGCGCCTGCCCCGGGGCGGACGCTGCCGGCCCTGAGGCTGCCGGACGCCGACGGCGGCGAGGCCGGCCTCTGCATCTGGCGGATGCCGGAGCCCGATCCCGCGCCGAGCGGCAGGCCGCGCTATTTCTGGCCGCCGGGGGAGGCGCGCCAGTGGGCGGCCCGGTGCGTGGCGGCTCATGCGGCCGGGCTGCTTGCGGCAGCCCGTGCCGGCGGTGCGCGTATCGGCGCACGGGCCCTGCGGGGCGGCGATCTCGCCGTGCTCGTCTTCACCCACCGGCAGGCGCAGCTCGTGCGCAGGGAGCTCGGCCGCTGCGGCGTCGCCAGCGCCTATGTGGGCAGCGACTCGGTGTGGGCGACGGAGGAGGCCGAGGAGCTGGAGACGCTGCTTGCGGCGGTGGCGGCACCGGGCGACGCACGGCTGCTGCGGCGCGCGCTCGCAAGCCCCCTGCTCGGCTGGGACCTGGCGCGGCTGGCGCGCGAGCTGGGCGAGCCCGGCCGCTGGGAGCACTGGCTGGAGCGGTTCGCGCTCGCCCGCGAGCGGTGGGAGCGTCAGGGCTTCATGGCCGCCTTCCATGGCCTGATGCGGGACCTGGGCCTGCCTGCGGCCCTGGCCGGCCGCATGGGCGGCGAACGGGCCCTCACCAACCTCCTGCACCTGGCCGAGCTGGTCCAGGAAGCCGCCGGGAGCCGCCACGGCGTCGAGGACCTGCTCGCATGGTTCGTGCGCTCGCGCCGCGAGAGGCGGGGCGGTGGCGAGGCCTCGCTGCTGCGGCTCGAGAGTGACGCGGACCTGGTGCGCATCGTCACGGTCCACCGGGCCAAGGGCCTGCAGTTCCCGATCGTGTACCTGCCTTTTCCGTGGGAGCCGCCGGCGGCTCCGCCGCCGCCGCCGGCGGCCGCGGTCTGGCACGACGACGAGGGGACGCTGGTGCTGGATCTCGTGGAGGAGCGCCCGGGGCGGGCTGCCCGCGAGCGCCTCGCCGAGTGGGTGCGCCTGCTGTATGTGGCGCTCACGCGGGCCGAGCTCCGCACCTATCTCCCGTGGGGACCGGTCGGCTGGCCCGCGGGCTCCGCGAGCTCGCCCTTCGCCTGGCTGGTGCACGGGCGGGATGTCACCGCGCGGGCCATCGAGGAGACGGGCGAGGCCGTCTTCCTCGACCGCACGGCCGGCGAGGAGATCGACCACGACCTCGCCGAGCTGGCCGCGCGCGCGGGGAAGGCGGCGGTGCGGGTGCTGCCTGCGCCCGAAGCGCAGGACTCCGCGGGGCCGCCGGCCCCCGTCACGCCGGCCTCGTCCGGACCTGAAGCGGCGCCGGCGGTGCAGACGCGGCCTTTCCGGGGCGCCGTCCGGCAGCATTGGCGGGTGACGAGCTATTCCCAGCTCGCGGGAGGCGGGGGCGGCGTGCGGGATCGCGACGCCGATCCGAGGCAGGCTGTGGAGGGAGAGCCCCCGCCGGCGGCGCCGGCGGACGTGCACGCCCTGCCGCGCGGGGCGCGCCTGGGCAATCTGCTCCACCTCCTGCTCGAGCGCCTGGGACCGCGCATCCCGGACCGGACGGCGGCGGCCGAGGCGGTCGCCCGGCTGGCACCGCGCTTCGGGCTCGAGGCCGCGCACCATGGGCTGATCGCCGAATGGCTCGTGCGCGTCTCGACCACGCCGCTGCCGACGGGCTTCCGCCTCGCCGACCTCGCCCCCGGCCATTGGCTGACGGAGCTTCCCTTCCATTTCGGCGCCTGCGGCCTGGATCTGGAGGCGCTGGACCGGCTGCTCAGGCGCCACGGCGTGGCGCCGCTGCCGCGGCCGCTGCCGTTCGGGGCCATGACGGGCCTGTTCGCCGGACAGATCGATCTCGTCTTCCGGCACGAGGGCCGCTGGTATCTCGCCGACTACAAGACCACCTGGCTCGGGCCCGACGCGGCAGCCTATGCGCCCGAGCGGCTCGGCGAGGCCATGCGCCGCCACCGCTACGACCTCCAGTGCCTGATCTACGCGGTGGCCCTCCACCGCTATCTGGTGCGACGGGTGCCGGAGTACCGTCCCGGGCGCGACTTCGGGGGGGCGCTCTATCTGTTTCTGCGCGGCATGGACGGTCCCGACGGGGACGGGCGTGGCGCGCACCTGGTGCAGCCCGCCCCCGCGCTGGTGGAGGCGCTGGACCGCCTGCTGCAGGGAGGGGGCTGCGATGCAGGCTGAGCTCGCCCGCGCCCTGGCGCTGGGGCTGGCGCGCCCCATCGACGTGCAGTTCGCGCGCTTCTGCGCGGAACGGGCCGGCGGCGACGATCCCGATCTGGTGGCGCTGACCGCCTGTGCGCTCAGCGCGCGCACGGGCGCGGGCGACGTCTGCCTGGACCTCGCCCGCCTCGCCGGGCGGCCGCTGCTCGCGGGCGGCGAGGGCGCGAGCGCGCTGCGTCTGTGCGCCCCGCCGCTCGAGCGCTGGCTCGAGGCGCTGGGGCGCTGCCCCTGGGTGGGCCGGCCCGGGGAGCGCGCCCCCATGATCCTGGACGGCGGGCGGCTCTATCTCGGCCGCTACTGGGCCTGGGAGTCGGACGTGGCCATGGGGCTGCGCGCGCGGCTCGCGCGGGATGCGCCGGTCGATGAAGCGCGCCTGCGCCATGGCCTGGAGCGGCTGTTCGGGCCGCTGCGCGCGGAGGGCGTGGACTGGCAGCGCGTGGCGGCCGCGCTCGCCTGCCTGCGGGATCTGGCCGTGATCACCGGCGGCCCCGGCACCGGCAAGACCACCACCATGGTGCGCATCCTCGCGCTCATGCTCGATCAGCGGCCGGATCTGCACGTGCGGCTGCTCGCGCCCACCGGCAAGGCGGCGGCCCGCATGACCGAGGCGGTGCGCCGCGAGCTGGCGCGGCTCGAGCTGCCGGCGCCGGTGCGCGCGGGCCTGCCGACCGAGGCCGCCACGGTGCACCGCTTCCTGCGGCCGGATCCCGAAGGACGCTTCCGGCATCACCGGGACAATCCGGTGCCCGCGGATGTGGTGGTGCTCGACGAGGCCTCGATGGTGCCCCTGCAGCTCATGGCGCGTCTGCTCGACGCCCTGCTGCCGCGTTGCCGGCTGGTGCTGCTGGGCGATCGCGATCAGCTCGGGCCGGTCGAGGCGGGGCATGTCTTCGCCGACCTCTGCGGGGGCGGCCCCCGCCACCGCCCCGCCACCGCGGTGGCGCTGGCGCGGGTCGGCGCGGTGCCGACGCCCGCGGCGCTCGCACCCGACGCCCGTGCGCCGGAGGTCGCCGACGCCCAGGTGGGGCTCACCGAAGGGCGGCGCTTCGGTGCCACGAGCGGCATCGGGCGGCTGGCCGCGGCGGTGCGCGCGGGCGCCGGTGCGGATGCCTACGGCCTCGAGGCGCCGGATCTCGCCTGGAGCGTGTGGCTGCCGGACGGTGCGCCGCCGCCCGCGGTAGCCGAATGGCTGCGGGCGCGGCTCGCGCGGGTGCGCGAGGCGCGCAGCGCGGAGGAGGCACTGGCGCGGCTGGCCGAGGCGCGGGTGCTGTGCACGGTGCGCGAGGGGCCCGCCGGCGTGGCCGGGCTCAACGCGCTCGCCGAGCGCGTGCTGGGCGTCGAGGGCGGCGACTACCCGGGCCGCCCGGTCATCGTCACGCGCAACGACTACCTCCTCGAGCTCTACAACGGGGACACGGGCGTGCTCTGGCCCCATCCCGGCGATCCCCGCCGCCTCGCCGCCTGCTTCGAGGACGGCAAGGGCGGCATCCGGCACGTGCCGCTGCAGCAGCTGCCGGCCCACGAGACGGCCTATGCGCTGACCGTGCACCGCGCGCAGGGCTCGGAGTACGAGGAGGTTCTGCTCGTGCTGCCGGCCGAGCCCGTGCGCGTGCTCGCGCGCGAGCTGCTCTATACCGGGATCACGCGCGCCCGCAGGGGGCTGCACGTGCTGGCCTCGCGCGCGGCCTGGGAGGCCGCCTGCGCGCGTGCGGCCGAGCGCAGCTCCGGCCTCGCCGCCCGGCTCGGCTGGTGAAGGCCTTCCCGAAAGGGATAGCCGCGGCCGCGCCCCTCTATCCCTTCCGCGCCGCACCCCATTGATCTGCATCAATCCGTCCCCTGAGGGGGGAGCCTAGGCTTGCACGCGGACCATGGCGAGTCTCTTTGCCTTCGCAAGCCCCGGCCGCCCCTTGGCCGGGGCGCTTTTCTGACGAAGGCCGATTCCCGACACCCGGACACCGGACACGAGCGCGGAGGGTTCGCGATGCCGAAGCCGATGCATGAGACGCCCATGCTGGACGAGCTGGAGAAGGGCCCGTGGCCGAGCTTCATCACGGGCATCAAGCGGCTCGCCCGGCGCAAGGACATGATGGTGGACCTGCTGGGCCAGCTCGAGCACTCCTACCAGACCCGCAAGGGCTACTGGAAGGGCGGCACCGTCGGCGTCATCGGCTACGGCGGCGGCGTCATCCCGCGCTTCTCCGAAGTGGCCGACGCCTTCCCGGAGTCCAGGGAGTTCCACACCATCCGCATCATGCCGGCGCCCGGCATGCACTACACCACCGAGGTCCTGCGCAGGATCTGCGACGTCTGGGAGGAGCACGGCTCCGGCCTCATCTCCATGCATGGCCAGTCGGGCGACCTCCAGCTCCAGGGCTGCGCCACGGACAAGGTGCAGGTGGTCTTCGACGCGCTCAACGAGATGGGCTTCGACATGGGCGGGGCGGGCCCGGCGGTGCGCACCGCCATGTCCTGCGTGGGGCCGGCGCGCTGCGAGCATGCCTGTTACGACACCGCACGCGCGCACCGCGAGGTGCTCAACGTCTTCCTCGACGACCTGCACCGGCCCGCGCTGCCGTACAAGTTCAAGTTCAAGTTCTCGGGCTGCCCCAACGACTGCATGAACGCCCTGCAGCGCGCCGACATGGCCGTGCTCGGCATCTGGCGCGACACCATCCGCATCGACCAGGAGCGGGTCAGGGAGTACGTGGCCGAGAAGGGACGCCGGCACGTGCTCGACAACGTGGTCACGCGCTGCCCCACCGGCTGCATCTCGCTCAAGGACGACGACACGCTCGAGATCCGCGACAAGGACTGCGTGCGCTGCATGCACTGCATCAACGTCATGACCAGGGCGCTCTCGCCCGGCAAGGAGCGGGGCGTCACGGTGCTGCTCGGCGGCAAGCGCACCCTCAAGATCGGCGACCTCTTCGGCACCGTGATCGTGCCCTATCACCGCATGGAGACCGACGAGGACTTCCGCTGGCTGGTGGAGCTCGCCCAGCGCATCGTGGACTTCTGGGCCGAGAACGCGCTCGAGCACGAGCGCGTGGGCGAGACCATCGAGCGGATGGGGCTCGCCAACTTCCTCGAGGGCATCGGCATCGAGCCCGATCCCCACATGCTCAGGCATCCGCGCACGAGCTCCTACGTGCGCACCGACGGCTGGGACGAGGCCGCCCGGCGCTGGTACGAGCGCCGGGACGCGCGTGAGCGCGCCGCGGGCTGAACGAGAGGAGGGCACAGACGATGGCACAGGCACAGCCGCGCATGCCCATCGAGAGCGGGGTTCCGGACCACTTCCAGTACATGCACCCGGCGCTGCGGCGCAACTACGGCATGTGGGCCTGGCACGACCGCCCGCGGCCGGGCGTGCTGCACCACGTCTCCGAGACCGGCGAGGAGGTGTGGACCGTGCGCGCCGGCACCCAGCGTCAGCTCGACGTGGACACCGTGCGCAAGCTCTGCGACATCGCCGACGAGTTCGCGGACGGCCACATGCGCTTCACCATCCGCAGCAACGTGGAGTTCACGGTCACGGACGAGAGCAGGGTGGAGCCGCTGATCGAGCGCCTGCAGGCGGAAGGTTTTCCCGTCGGCGGAACCGGCCCCTCGGTGTCCATGATCTCCCATACCCAGGGGTGGCTCCACTGCGACATCCCGGGCACCGATGCCTCGGGCGTGGTCAAGGCCATGATGGACGAGCTCTACGAGGAGTTCGTCAACGAGCGCATGCCCAACCGCGTCAAGATCACCACCTCCTGCTGCCAGATCAACTGCGGCGGACAGGGCGACATCGCCATCAACGTGCAGCACACCAGGCCGCCGCGCATCAACCACGACCTGGTGGCGGACGTATGCGAGCGTCCCGCGGTGGTGGCGCGCTGCCCGGTGGCGGCCATCCGTCCGGCGCTGGTGAACGGCAAGCCCTCGCTCGAGATCGACGAGCGCAAGTGCGTGTGCTGCGGCGCCTGCTACCCGCCCTGCCCGCCGATGCAGATCAACGATCCCGAGCACACCAAGCTCGCCATCTGGGTCGGCGGCAAGTTCTCCAACGCGCGCTCGCGCCCGAGCTTCCACAAGCTGGTCGCCGCGGGCATCCCCAACAACCCGCCGCGCTGGCCGGAGGCGACGGCCATCGTCAAGCGCATCCTGCGCGCCTACCAGCAGGACGCGCGCGACTGGGAGCGCATCGGCGAGTGGATCGAGCGCATCGGCTGGCCGCGCTTCTTCGAGCTGACGGGGCTGCCCTTCACGCGCTACCACATCGACAACTGGCGCGGCGCGCGCGCGAGCCTCAACGCCTCCACCCATCTGCGCTTCTAGCCGTCGTGGCCGCGGCGGACGGCCGCCGCGGCCACGGCCCGCCAGTGCCTGAGAAGCCGCAGGCAGGCGCAGCGCGCCACCGGGTCGCGCACCGACGGATCGGCCGCCATCGCCTCCAGGTGGCTGACGATGGCCGCCGCGCACCAGGGCGAGCCCGTGCGGGCAAAGTGGCGCAGCAGCCGCGCCAGCGCCGGGCGCAGGTCCCGGGCCGGTTCGGGCCGCAGGGGATCGAGCACGCCATCCATACGCAAATGATAATCATTTGCATTCGTGGGCGCAAGGCTGCCGCCACCGGGGCTCCCACCTCAGGTGAAAAAGGGATTTTCGGCCCTTTCGGGGTCGCCTCGTGGGTGCGGCGGCCGCCTCCGGACCGGGGGCGCCCTGGGCCCCGTGGCAGGAAGCGCGTCGGCGGGGCCTGCGCGGTGCGGTGCTTCCGCGACCCTCGCACGTCACCCCCGGTCCCGCCGGCCCGGTGCCTCCGCTACCCCGTGGACCCGGTCTGCGGCGGCGGCCGCCGCAATGCCCTTTCGCTGCAGGCGCGGCTTCCAGCCGCGCCGGGCCGGCTGGAAGCCGGCCCCACAGGGGAGGGGGTGCCGGGCCGGCTGGAAGCCGGCCCCACAGGTGAGGAGGCCCCACAGGGGGGAAGGGCGCCGGGGCGGCTGGGGGGCGCCCCTCCACGGGAGGTGACGTCGAGGACGGGAGGCTGCCGGGGGGCCGTGCCGGCAGGCCCCTCCGCCGCGGCCTCCGCTCAGCGGATGCCTGCCGCCACCAGGGTGTCGCTGTAGCGCTTGTCCACCCGGTAGATGTGGTCCACGAGCCAGCTCTTGAGGAACCACACCAGGTCGAGCAGCGCCTTGCGTGAGCCCTCCTGCTCGTAGCGCGCCACGTGGGCGTCGAGGTCGGCCAGCAGCTTGGCGTGGCAGGCCTTGTGGGAATCGAGCTCCTCGTAGCCGGCCTTCGCCATGAGCCCCTCCTCGTCGGCGAGGTGCCGCCGGGCCAGGTCGATGAGCGCGTCGAGGTCGCGGCGCAGGCGCTCCTGGTCGCCGTCGCGGAAGGCGGCATAGACGGCGTTCATGAGCTCGAACAGGCGCCGGTGCTGCTCGTCCAGCGTCGGGACGCCCACGAGGAAGCCGTCGTGCCACTGGACGATGGTGCGGTCCACGTCGCCGCCGCCTGCGCGGTGCGTGACGCTGAACTGGCTGAGGAGCATGTCGATCTCGGCCACCGTCAGCCGCACCATGTCGGTGGTCTCCAGCGCGTTGGCGGCCACCTCGCGCACGTGCCGGGCGGTGCGGGCCGCCGCGGCCGCGTTCTCGCGCAGCTGCTCGGAGACGGCCGCCTGCTCCTCGGCCGCGGTGGCGATCTGGGCGTTGGCGTCGGCGGTGGAGCCGATGCGGTCGGCGATGCGCTCGAGCACCTCCCCCGTCTCGCGGGCGTGGCTGACGGCCTGCTCGCTGGAGCCGGCGATGGCGCTCATGCGCTCGACCACCTCCTCGGTGCCCGCCTCGAGGCGCCCGATCATGGCCTCGATCTCGGCCGTGGACTCGTGCGTGCGCTGGGCGAGGGAGCGGACCTCGTCGGCGACCACGGCGAAGCCACGGCCGGACTCGCCGGCCCGCGCCGCCTCGATGGCGGCGTTGAGCGCGAGCAGGTTGGTCTGGGCGGAGATGTCGCGGATGACGTCCAGGATGGAGCGGATCTGGCCGCTCTGCTCCGCCAGGCGATGGATCGCCTCGGTCGCCTCGCCGATGCTCGCGGCCATGCCCTGGATCAGCTCCACCGAGCGGCCGACCACCTCGCGGCCCTGGGCGGCGGCCTCGCGCGACTCGTCGGACAGGGCCCGTGCGGTCTCGGTGGCGCGCGCCACCTGCTGGATGGCCTCCGACATCTCCTCGATCGCCCGGGCGAGGTCGTCCGTGCTCGACTGGATCGCCTCCACGCTCTGCCCGGCCTCTTCCATGGCGCCTGCGACCCGCTTCATGCGCTCGCCGGCCTGCTGCGAGACGGAGACGACCGTGCTGGTCAGGCCGTCGAGGCTGTCGAGGAAGCGGTTGAGCTCGCAGGCGATGCTGTCGAGCACGCACCAGCCCATGCGGGGAAAGCGCTGGGTGAGATCCTTGCTGCCGCGGTGGAGCTCGCGCACGCCCGCGGCGAGCCGCGCGAGGCCGCGGTCGATGCGGACGATGAAATAGAGCAGGAAGGCGGCCAGCGCGGCGGCGGCCGCCGCCGCGGCGGCGTTGGCGGGCGTGCCCGAGCGGGCCTCGGCCACGGCGACGGCCAGCGAGAGCGTGGCGCTCGCGGCGGCGGCGGTGCGGACCAGGATGGACATGCGGTTGGCTCTGGGTTTCTTCATCGTTCTCGCGCTCCGTGTGCCACGGCTCGGTCGGATGACGCGTCCATGGAATCGGCGTGGGGCGACGGAAACTTTAGCCCGCACGCCGCACCGGGGAATCGCGGGCGGGTCAGCCGGCGCGCAGGGCCTCGACCGGGTCCAGGCGCGCCGCGCGCAGCGCAGGGACGATGCCCGCCGCCAGCCCCACCGAGAGCCCCAGGGCCACGGCGAGCGCCACGAAGCGGAGGTCGACACCGACGGGCAGGCCGGGCACGAGCGCCGCGAGCAGCCCGGCGAGGCCGAGCCCCAGGCCCAGGCCCGCGCCGCAGCCGGCGAGCGCCACCGCCAGCGCCTCGGCCAGGAACAGACCCAGCACCTGCGCCTGCGTCGCGCCCAGGGCGCGCAGCAGGCCGATCTCGCCGCGCCGCTCCGAGACGGCGATGACCAGCACCGTGAGGATGCCCACCGCGCCCACCAGCAGGGAGACCGCGCCGATGGCGCCCACCGCGAAGGTGAGCATGCGCAGCACCGAGCCCAGCACCTGCAGCATCTGGTCCTGGGTGGTGAGGGTGAAGTCCTCGCGGCCGTGGCGCGCGGCGAGGACGCGCCGGATGCCCGCGGTGACTTCCCGCACCGGCGTGCCGGCGCGGTACATCACGTCGATCTCCATCAGCCCTTCGCGCCGGAACAGTTCGAGCCCCCAGGCGGCGGGGACGTACACGGCATCGTCCAGGTCGAAGCCCAGCACCCGGCCCTTCGGCTCCATGGCGCCGATCACGCGGAAGCGGTAGCCGGCCACCCGCAGGCTCGCGCCCAGGGGGCTGGCATCGCCGAAGAGCTCGCGGCGCACGGTCGCCCCCACCACGGCGAAGGGGCGCGGCGCGCGCACGTCGTCGGCCGGGAGGAAGCGGCCCACGGCGGGGCCGAAGGCGAACACGCGCGGAAAGTCGGGCCCGACGCCGAGCACCATGGTGCGCCGGGCGCGCCCGCGCGCCTCCACCTCGGCGTTGCCCTGGACCACGGGCACCACGCCTCGCACCCAGGGCAGCGACCGCAGGGCCTCGGCGTCGGAGAGGGTGAGGGGCCGCACGGTGCCGAAGATGCCCGTGCTCACACCGTGGGTCATCGTCCGACCCGGGTTGATGGCGACGAGATGCGTGCCGAACTGGGTGAACTGGGCGAGCACATAGCGGCGCGCGCCCTCGCCGAGCGCGGTGAGCAGCACCACCGCCGCCACGCCCACGGCGATGCCGAGGGCGGTCAGCGCCGTACGCGCGGGCCTGGCCGCGAGCGCGCCCGTGACGAGGAGCGTCAGGTCCGCCGCACGCATGCCGGCTTCGCGCTCATCCCCTGTCGGCCAGCGCGGCCACGGGGTCGAGCCTAGCCGCGCGCCTTGCGGGGAGCAGGCCGAAGAGCGTCGCGCCCGCCAGCGCGACGCCGAAGGCGGCGGCCGCCGCCCAGCCGGGCGCGGCGATCGGGAAGGCGGGGTAGATGCGGCCCACGAGCAGCACGGCGAGCCAGCCCACGCCCAGGCCGGCGAGCCCGCCGGCGGCGCCGAGCAGCGCCGCCTCGGCCAGGAACAGGCGCCCGATCAGCCCCGGCGGGGCGCCCAGGGCCTTGAGGAGGCCGATCTCGGCGCGGCGGGCGGCCACGCCGATGAGCATCACGTTCATGACGAGGATGCCGGCCACGCCGAGGCTGATGCCCGCCAGCCCGGCCAGGGCGTAGGTGAGCGCGCGGAGGATGCGGTCGAAGGCCCCGAGGACCGCGTCCTGGGTCACCACGGTCACGTCCTCCTCGCCGCCGTGGCGCTCGCGCAGGATGGCGCGCACCGCTTCCCGGGCCAGCGGGACGGCCTCGCGCGAGCGCGCCTCCACCATGATGCGGAACAGGCTCTCGGTCCGGAAGAGCGCCATGCCGGTGGCCACCGGCACGATCACCATGTCGTCGGTCTGGATGCCGAGGCCGAAGCCCTGGGCGGCGAGGACGCCCACCACCCGCAGGCGCCGGTCGCCGACCCGCACCCAGCGCCCCAGGGCGGGCTCGGCGCCGAAGAGCTCGCGCGCGAGCCGCGCGCCCAGCAGGCACGCGCTGCGCCCGCGCCGGGGATCGCCCTCGGGGAGATTGCGCCCGCGCGCGATGCGCCAGCGGCGGATGGCCACGAGCCCGGGCGTGGAGGCGAGCACGGTGGCCTCGCGCGCGCGGGCGCCGTGCGAAACCCGGGCCGAGCCCACCACGATGGGGGCCACCCGGCGCACGTGGGGGCTGCGGGCGAGCGCGAGGGCATCGTCGAGGGTGAGGTCACGCGGGGTCTCGCCCAGGAACAGCCCCGGCGTGACCCCCGCCGTCTCGCTGCGCCCGGGCAGCACCACGAGCAGGTTCGTGCCCAGCGCCGCGAACTCGCGCGTCACGTAGCGGCGCGCCCCTTCGCCCAGGGCGCTGAGGGTGAGGACGGCGCCGGCCCCGATGCCCACCGCGAGCAGGGTGAGCGCCGTGCGCAACGGCACGGCGGCGAGGCTGCGCAGGGCGAAGGCGAGCACGGCCGGCGGGCTCATGCCCTGCCGTCCCCTTCTTCCGGAAGGATCTGCCCGTCGCGCATGCGCAGGCGGCGGGTGGCGCGCGCGCCGAGCTCCGGATCGTGGGTCACCAGCACGAGGGTGCTGCCGTGCTCGCGGTGGAGGCGCTCGAGGAGGGCGATCACCTCGGCGCCTGCGGCGTGGTCCAGGTTGCCCGTGGGCTCGTCGGCCAGGATCAGGCGCGGGCGCATGACGGTGGCGCGGGCGATGGCCACGCGCTGGCGCTGGCCCCCCGAGAGCTGGTCGGGCCGGTGTCGGGCCCGGTCGGCGAGCCCCACCGCCGCCAGCGCCTCGGCCGCGCGCCGGCGGCGCTCGGCGGGCGGCACGCCGGCGAGCAGCATGGGCAGCTCCACGTTGGCCTGGGCCGTCAGGCGCGGCACCAGGTGGAAGAACTGGAACACGAAGCCGATGGCCTCGCGCCGCAGGCGCGCCTGCGCGTTCTCGTCGAGGCCGGTCACGTCGAGCCCGTCGAGCAGGTAGCGGCCGGCGGTGGGGCGGTCCAGCAGGCCCAGGATGTGGAGCAGCGTGCTCTTGCCCGAGCCCGAAGGGCCCATCAGGGAGACGTACTCTCCCGTCCCGATCTCGAGGTCGATCCCCGCCAGCGCGCGGACCGCCTCGCCGCCCACCCGGTAGACGCGCTCGACGCCCTCGAGACGGATCATCCGCCGTCTTCCGTCTCCGGCACGGCGGGCACCCCCGGGCGCACCCCTTCGCGGTCGAGCGAGCGCACCACCCGCTCACCCGCGCGCAGCCCCTCGAGCACCTCCGTCCAGCGCCAGTTGGCGAGCCCCGCGCGGATGGGGCGCGCCACCAGCCGGCCGTGCGCCGGGTCCAGGACCAGCACGCGGGGCCCTTCCTGCACGGCCTCCGTGGGCACGCGCAGCACCTTCTCGCGGCGCTCGATCACGATCTCCACGTCGGCGCTGTAGCCCGGAAGCAGGGGGACGCGGGGCGGGGCCTCGAAGCGCACCTCCACGTCGACCGTGCGGGCCTGGCGCTCGGCCTCGCGCACGTAGGCCGCCACGCGCCGCACGCGCCCCGCGAAGACGTGTCCCCGGAAGGCGTCGAGCGTCACGCGCACGGGCAGCCCCGTCCGCACCCGCGCCGCGTCCACCTCGTCGATGGGGGCGCTGACGTAGAGGCAGCCCGGGTCGATCAGGTCCACCGCGGGCGGCGTGGCCACACCCAGGGGCGAGGGGGTGATGTACTCGCCCACCTCGCCGTTGACCTCGGCCACGACGCCGGCGAAGGGGGCGTGCAGGCGCGTGCGCGTGAGCTCGGCCTCGGCCAGCCGCAGGTTTGCGTCCGCGACCCTGATCCCGGCCTCGGCCGCGGCGCAGGCGGCCGCGCGCGTCTCGGCCTCGCCGAGGGCGCGGTCATGCGCCTCCTCGGAGGCGAGCCCCCGGCGGCGCAGGCGCGCGAGGCGCTCGGCCTCGCGCCGGGCCACGCGCGCGGCGATGCAGGCCTCGCGCGCGCGGGCGCGCGCCGCCTCGGCGCGGGCGGCGGCGAGCGCGCGCCGCGCGGCGAGGTCGCGGTTCCACAGCTCGAGCAGGAGCGCGCCGGCCGCCACATGCTGGCCCTCGCGCACCAGCAGCCGTGCGATCTGGCCGCCGACGGCCGGGGAGAGGCGCGCGCGCCGGCAGGCCTTCACGGTCCCCGCGCGGGTGTTGGTGACGGTGGCCTCGACCGGACCGTAGCCCACGGCGGCCACCTGCACCGCCACCGGCTCGGGCCGGCCCAGACGCCACAGGGCGAAGGCCGCGGCGGCCGCCGCTGCGAGCAGGAGCGGGGCGGCGAGCCTGCGCATCGGCTGGTGGGGGCGTTCCCGGTCCCGCGCCGGCGCGGTGGCCGGGGCTCAGGCGAACATGGCCGCCACGGTGATGCCGGAGGCGAGCAGGCCGAAGCCGGCGAACAGGCGCTGGCGCTGGCGCAGCAGGAGCCAGGCCGAGACCAGCATGCCCGGCACGACGACGAACACGCCGAGCGCGATGCCCGCCATGGTGAGCCCGTCGCCGCGGTGCAGATGCTCCAGGTACCAGTGGCCGTCGGGACGCTCGCCGACCGTGTCCTGCCAGATCTCGTCGACGCTGCGGCCTTCCCAGATGGCCGAGAGCACCAGCTCGGGCTCCATGAAGTTGAGCTCGGTCACGAAGGCGAGCACGGAGCCGAGGATCGTGATGAAGGATCCCAGGATCGTGCCCCAGTAGACGACGTCGCCGTAGGCGACGGCGGCCCGGGGCACGGTCGGCCGCTCGAGCTCATGCTCGAGCATCTCCTCGACATGCCCGATCTCGTGCTCGAGCGCTTCCTCCACATGCTCGGCCTTCTCCTTGAGTCTCCTCTCGATCTCCCGCATCGTCATGGTCGCGCCCCCCTCACAGCATCGGGACGTCGAAGCCGAACAGCGTCTCGGCCCCGCGCACCACCAGCTTGATGCTGGTCAGGAACAGAAGGACGATGAGTATCTTGCGCACGAAGCCGGCCTGGATGCGCGCCAGGATGTGGGCGCCCAGGATGCCGCCCACCACCTGCCCCAGCATCCAGGGGGCGGCGAACAGCGCGATGAGCGCGCCCTTGGTGATGTAGGGCCAGATGGCCGCGGCGTTGCCGATCGCGAGCAGCACGCCGCTGGAGGCGGCCGCCACCTTGAGGGGCACGTCCATCACCAGGTTGAGCACGGGCACCACGGCCCAGCCGCCCCCGAGGCCGAAGAAGCCGCCGACGAAGCCGACCGCCAGGAACAGCAGCCCGCCCGGCAGCACGCGGTTGGCGTGGTAGGTGACCGGCCTGGCCAGGGACTCTTCCCAGTAGGTGTTGCGCATGCCGAGCCTGCGGCTGAGGCCGTCCAGGTTGCGCGGCACCGGATACTCGGTCTTGGAGCCGCCGAGGACGAACATGAGGGCGATGAAGATCAGCAGCCCGCCCAGCAGCAGCCGCACGATGGCGTCGCCCGTGGCGCCCATGGTGTCGGCGAGCACGATCGCGGCCTTGGCGCCGAGGATGGCCCCCACGATGATGGGCACGGCGCAGTAGAAGACCAGCCGCACGTCGGCCAGGCCCTTGCGCATGAAGGGGCCGGAGGAGACCAGCCCGCTGAACATGGCCACCACCAGGCCGGTGGAGCGGATCAGGAGGGTGTCCACGTTGGTGAAGCCCAGCATCACCGGGGTGAACAGCACCCCGCCGCCGACCCCGCCCAGCACCGCCACCACGGCGATGAGGGTGCTGAAGAGGAAGGAGGCGGCGAGGATGAGCCACATCCCCCCGGCCGTGAGCACCTCGGTGCTCTCCACGGCCGAGAACATCGCCATCGCCGCGTAGGCCACCACGATCGCGACGAGAAGGAAGGTCAGCTCAGGTATGCGCCGCGCGAGCTCGAGCATCGTTGCGGAATCCCCCCTGGCAGCGGCCGCCGGGTCGGCGGCGCCTGACGCATAAAAAACCCCGCCCCGGAACGGGCCGGGGCAGCGGGGCCGGGGGGATTATACGGATCCCGGCCGCCCGCCGCACCCTGCCGGGAGGGCGCCTGCCTCAGGCGCTCTGCCAGGCGAAGATGCAGTCGAGGTGCGCACGCACGGCGATGAGGCCCTCGAGGCCGTCGTCGATCATGACGGCGAGCGGCGCGCGCGCACCGAAGCGGCGGTTGGGGCGCTGGAGCCAGACCGTGGTCATGGCCGGGTCGCGCGGGAAGGTGGTGCGCAGGGCCTCGGCGATGCCCACCAGGTGCTCGACCCGCTCCATGAGCTCCAGGTTGTCGGTGGGGAAGGGCGTGCCCTGGCGCCAGCGCCGCAGGACGCGATGGGGCGTGTCCGGCGGAAAGCCGAGCAGGGTGAGCTGGTCCTCCTCGCGCAGGCCCCAGACCTCGAGCATGTGCATGACCGCGCGGGTCAGCTCCGCCTGGTCGGCGAGGGTCATCTCGTGCATCTTGGGGGTGCTCACCTCGATACGCCTCCGGGCACGCTGAGTCTGACATCCGTCACCTTAGCAGAAGCCGCGGTGTCCCGCCATCGTCCCCGCGCTCCCCGGCCTTGGCGCGCCGGCCCGCCGGGGCCATCATGGGCCTCGATGCCGCTCACGCTCCGTTCCCGGTCTTCCGGCAGAGGCGAGGAAGCAGCCGCTGTCCGCGCATGGGCCCTGTACGACTGGGGGAATTCGGCCTTCGCCACGGCGGTGGTGGCGGGGCTCTATCCCGTGATGCTCAAGGGCTGGTGGGGCGCGGAGCTCGAGTCCACGCGCACCACCTTCCTGCTGGGGCTGGTGAGCGCCGCGGTGGCGCTGGGGGTGGCGGTGCTCGCCCCCCTGCTCGGGGCGGTGGCCGACGGCCTCGGCCGCCGCCGGGCCTTCCTGGGCGCCTTCGCCTTCCTGGGCGCGGCGGCCACCGCCGGCCTGGCGCTGGCGGGCGAGGGGGCGTGGCGCACGGCGCTCGCCCTCTATGGAATCGCGGCCCTCGGCTTCGGCGCCGCCAACGCCTTCTACGACGCGCTCCTGACCCAGGTGGCCTCGCCGCGGGACTACGACCGCGTCTCGGCCTACGGCTACGCCCTCGGCTACCTGGGCGGGGGGCTGTTCTTCGCGGCGGCGATGGGGGTGGTGCTGGGGCACGAGTCGCTGGGGCTCGACTCGCGTGCGCAGGCGGTGCAGGGGGTGCTCGTGGCGACGGCCCTGTGGTGGGCGGCGTTCACGGTGCCCGTGCTGCGGCGCGTGCGCGAAAGTCAGGCCGCGGAGCCCGGCCTGCACGGCGTACGGGCGGCGCTGGGCGCCGGCTGGCGGCGGCTGCGCGAGACCTTCCACCATGTCCGCCGGCTGAAGCCCGTGGCGTGGTTCCTCGCGGCCTACTGGCTCTACATCGACGGGGTCAACACCGTCTTCCGCATGGCCGTGGACTACGGGGCCGCGCTCGGTCTCGGCACCGGCCATCTGCTGGGGGCGCTGCTGCTCACCCAGTTCGTCTCCTTTCCGGCCGCGCTCGCCTTCGGACGCATCGGCGAGCGCTGGGGGAGCCGCGCCGGCATCTGGCTGGGGCTCGCCGTCTACGGCGCGGTGACGGCGTGGGGGTACTTCCTGGTGGCGGCGTGGCAGTTCTACGTGCTGGCGCTCGCCGTGGGCCTGGTGCAGGGCGGTGTGCAGTCCCTGAGCCGGGCCTGGTATGCGCGCCTCGTTCCGCCGGAGGCCGCCGCGGAGTTCTTCGGCTTCTACAACGTGGTGGGGCGCTTCGCGGCGGTGCTGGGACCGCTCGCCGTCGGCCTCACGGCGGAGCTCGCGGGCAGCCACCGGCTGGCGCTGCTCGCGCTGCTCGCCTTCTTCGGCCTCGGCGGCCTGCTGCTCGCCCGGGTGCCGGACCCGGCCCGTCCGGGGCTCAGGCGCTCGCCCGCGCCGCCTCCCTGAGGAGATCCCGCAGGGTGCGCACGACCTCCAGGTCGATGCGGTCGAAGCGCACCGCCACCCCCTCGGACGTGCGGTAGACGGCGTGCCCGCGCACCGTGCAGTAGCCGTCGGGCGCGCCCCGGCGCCCTTTGCAGGGGAAGCGCAGCAGCACCTCGCGGTAGGCGGGCAGCTCCGGCTCGTCGGTGAGGAGGAACATGCCCCCGAAGCTCACGTCGCGCGTGCGCGCGCGCAGCACGCGCCGCGAGGGCTCCCTGCCGCAGCAGAAGACCTCGACCTCCATCTCCACCGGTCGCCGCTCGCTCCAGCGTCGGTCCATGGGACCCTCCTCCGGCTCAACGTGCGGTGGCACCGCACCACTGAAACTATAGACCACATCGGGGCAGGGGGTTCCCTCCGGCTTTGCCGACCTTAGGTCGGGGCGCAGCGCGGCCGGAAGGCGCGGGTGGGGCACACGGCAGCGGAGCGCCCACGGGCAGGCCCGCCGTGTCACCGGCGCGCCCAGAAGGGGTTCACCGTCCCTGGCAGCGTTCTGCCCGCACCGCTTTTCCCCCTGGGGGGACTCCTGTTCCCCGCGTCCCTTTATCCCCTGTGGGGCCTGCTTCCAGCCGGCCCGGCGCGGCTGGAAGCCGCGCCTGCGGGCGAGGAGGCACGGTGCCGCGGAGACGGGGAGCGGCCTGCGAGGGCCGCGGAGGCGCCGCATCCGCGCCGGCCCCGTGTCCGCGCGGCCAGGAGGCGCATCGCGCGGGTGCCCTCAGGCGGTCTAGGCCCCGGCGGCGGAGCCCCTTGCCTTGGTGCCGGCCTCCGGCACGGCGGGCAGGGCCCGCGCCCGTGGCAGGCGCGCCGCCGACCACGCCTGCACCGCCCAGGCGAGGAGCTCGGCCGGCGGCGCGCCGCGCAGCGCCTCGGGCGGGGCATGGCCGAGGAAGGCGAGCGCCGCCTCGAGGGCGCGGCCGGGACGGCGCAGATCGACGGGCATCGCCCCCGTCTGCTTGCTCAGCTTGGCGCCGTCGGGTCCGGTCGCGACCGGGAGGTGCAGATAGCGGGGCGTGGGCAGGCCGAGCAGGCGCTGGAGATGGATGTGGCACCAGGTGGCCTCCAGCAGGTCGGCCCCCCGGACCACGTCGGTGATGCCCTGGGCGGCGTCGTCCACCACGACGGCGAGATGGTAGGCCGTGAGCCCGTCGCGGCGGTGGACCACGAAGTCGCCCACCTGCTCGGCGAGCCCGGCGTGGCAGGGGCCCTGGAGGCGGTCGTCGAGCGCCACGCGGACCCCGTCCACGCGCACCCGCAGCGCATGGGGCCCCGGGCCGGGCGCGCGGGCGCGGCAGGTGCCGGGGTACACGGGCCCGAGGGGGCCGCGGCGACGGGCCTCGCGCGCGATGCGGCTGCGCGGGCAGGTGCAGGGGTAGGTCCAGCCCGCCTCGGCGAGGTGCTCCAGGGCGGCCCGGTAGGCCTCGGCACGCGTGCTCTGATGGAGCACGGGGCCGTCCCAGTGCAGTCCCAGGAGCTCGAGCGCCGCCAGGATCGCGGAGGCCGCGCCCGGGACCTCACGGGGCGGATCCAGGTCCTCGATGCGGACCAGCCACTCGCCACCGTGGGCCCTGGCGTCGAGCCAGCTCCCGAGGGCCGCCACCAGGGACCCGAAGTGGAGTGGGCCGGTGGGCGAGGGCGCGAAGCGCCCCCGGTAGGCGGGGGCAGGCGGTCGGGGGCGGGCTGGAAACCCGCGCATCGGCGCGCCCCGGCAGGACCGGCCCTCAGAGGCCCATCTGGCGCTCGCGCACCTCGTCGAGGGTCTTGCAGTCGATGCAGAGAGTGGCGGTGGGCCGCGCCTCCAGCCGGCGGATGCCGATCTCGACCCCGCAGGACTCGCAGTAGCCGTACTCGCCGTTCTCGATGCGCGCCAGCGCCTCGTCGATCTTGCGGATGAGCTTGCGCTCGCGGTCGCGCGTGCGCAGCTCCAGGCTGAACTCCTCCTCCTGCGTGGCCCGGTCGTTGGGGTCCGGGAAGTTGCCCGCCTCGTCCTGCATGTGGTGCACGGTGCGGTCCACCTCCTCCATGAGCTCACGCTTCCAGGCCAGCAGGATCTGGCGGAAGTGCTCGAGCTGGCGCTCGTTCATGTACTCCTCGCCCTTGCGGGGCTGGTAGGGCTCGAAGCCCCGGATCGGGCCCACGTCCACGGCGGCCGCGCCCCGGCCGCTCTCCACGCGCGCCTTGGGCTGCCTCGGTGCCCTGGCGGCGGATTTCCCGGCGGCAGACGTGGACCTGGCAGCCTTGGGCTTGGCGGCGGTCCTCGCCTTGCCGGGCGCGGCCTTCTTCGCCGCGGGCTTCGTGGCTGCGCTCTTGGCCTTCTTGGCCGTGGAGGCCTTCTTCTTGGCCGCGCCCGCCGCCTTCTTCCGGGCGGCGCCGGTGCCGGTCTTGCGCTTGGTGGCAGGCATGTCCTCGACTCCCGGGCCCGTCGGGCCCGCCGAACAAATCGGGGTTCTATACCAGAACGCCCCAGGACCCGCAAGCGAGGGCGCTGCGCTATCCTTGCGGCGCCATGCTGCCCCAGGCCCTGATCTTCGACGTGGACGGGACGCTCGCCGAGACCGAGCGCGACGGCCACCGCATGGCCTTCAATGCCGCCTTCCGCGAGGCCGGGCTTGGCTGGACCTGGGACGAGGCGCTCTACGGGGAGCTGCTCGCCGTGGCCGGCGGCAAGGAACGCATCCGGGCATTCCTCTCACGCCACCAACCCGGCTTCGATCCCCCGGGCGGCGAATCCCTCGAGACGTTCGTCGCGCGCCTGCACCGGATGAAGAACGCGCACTTCGCGCGCCTGCTGGAGCAAGGCGCCGTCAACCTGCGTCCGGGGGTGGCGCGCCTCATCGGCGAGGCGCGCGCCGCCGGCGTGCCGCTCGCCATCGCCACCACCACCTCGCCGGAGAACGTGGAGCGCCTGCTGGCGCGCACGCTGGGGCCCGAGGCGCCGGGCTGGTTCGCCTGCATCGTCGCCGGCGACATGGTGCCCGCCAAGAAGCCCGCGCCGGATGCCTACCTGCGCGTGCTCGCGGAGCTGGATGCCGACCCGGGCCGCTGCATGGCCTTCGAGGATTCGGCCCAGGGGCTGAAGGCCGCCCGGACGGCGGGGCTGCCGGTCGTCGTCACGCCCAGCCACTATACCCGCGGCGAGGATTTCACCGGGGCCGCGCTGGTGGTGAGTGATCTCGGCGAGCCCGCGCGACCGTTTCGTGTCCTTGCCGGCGATGCCGGCGGGGCGGGGTGGGTGGACCTCGGCCTGATCCGTCGCCTGCTCGAGGGGCAGGCCCGCGCGCGCGAGGCCGTGCGGTGATCGATGCCGCCGGATGCGGGCGCGCTTCCGCGCCCCGTATGGCCGACATCGAGGGCTTCCGTGTCATGGCCCTGCTCGCGCGGGCGCGGGCGCTGGAGGCGGCAGGGCGCGACATCGTCCACATGGAGATCGGCGAGCCCGATTTCCCCACCCCGGCACCCGTGGTGCGGGCGGCGCAGGCGGCGCTCGCCGCCGGCCGGACCCATTACACGCCCGCCGCGGGGCTTCCGGCGCTGCGCGAGGCCATCGCCGGGTGGTATCGCGACCGCTTCGGTGTGGCGGTGGCGCCGGAGCGGGTGCTGGTGACCCCGGGGGCCTCGGGCGCGCTCCACCTGGTGCTGGCGGTGCTCGCGGGGCCGGGCGATCGGGTGCTGCTGCCGGAGCCCGGCTACCCCTGCAACCGCCATCTGGTGCGGCTGCTGGAAGCCTGTGCGGTGGGCGTGGACGCCGAGGGCGGCGGTCCGGCACCCGAGATCGTGGGCGCCGCCGCGCGCGGCGGGGCGGCCGCGCTGCTCGTGGCGAGCCCCGCCAACCCCACCGGCGCGGTGCTTCCGCGCGCGCGTCTGGCGGCGCTGGCCGCGGAGGCCCGACGGGCAGGCGCCTGCCTGGTCTGCGACGAGATCTACCAGGGCCTGGCCTACGAGACCGAGGCCTGCACGGTGCTGGAGGTCGCGCCCGGGGCCTTCGTGGTCAACAGCTTCTCCAAGTACTTCGGCATGACGGGGTGGCGGCTGGGCTGGATCGTGGCGCCGCCAGCATGGCTCGAGCCCCTCGAGCGTCTCGCCCAGAACCTCTATCTCGCCGCGCCCACCCTCTCGCAGCATGCCGCGCTCGCGGCCTTCACCCCCGAGGCCCTGGACGAGCTCGAGCGGCGGCGCGAGGCCTTCCGTGCCCGCCGGGACTACCTCGCGCCGGCGCTCGAGTCCCTGGGCTTCCGGCTCGCGGCGCCTCCCGAGGGCGCCTTCTATCTCTATGCCGATTGCAGCGCCTTCACGGACGATGCCGAGGCCTTCGCCGCGCGCCTGCTGGAGGAGGCGGGCGTGGCCGTCACGCCCGGGGCCGACTTCGGCGGCGCGCACGCGGGCAGGCGCCTGCGCTTCGCCTATACCGCCCCGATCGAGCGCCTGCGCGAGGGCGTCGAGCGCCTGCGTTCGTTCCTGGGCCGGCCGCGCCGGACCGGATGATTCGAAATCCTGGCCCAGGGCGTACCCGTGGTGACGTTTTGCGGCACTTTGTGACCGGTTTCGCAGGGTGCGCGTGACATGGCAGCAGCCATGCCGAGCCACCGTTGAGATCCTGACTCCTGGGCACCTGGCCGGTTTCCCCAGCTCTATCAGAGCGTTCCGTCTGTTTCGTTTTCCAGGTGGCAGAGACGCCGTCGCGGCGGTCTCGGCCTTCCCGTAGCAGGCATGCCGATTGCTTGTGAACCCGGTGGTGACAACGGGCTGGAGGTGGGAGACGGACCATGGGCTGGAGCCGTAGGGATCTGATGCATGGTCGCACTAGGGGCTTCACGCTGGTGGAGCTTCTGGTGACGCTGGCGGTGCTGGTCCTGGTCCTGACCGTTGCGATCCCCTCCATGCGCAATTTCGTAAAAAACGGGCGTCTGACCAGTGCCGCCAACGACCTCGCGGCTACGCTCGCGTTTGCGCGCAGCGAGGCGGTCCGGCGTGGCCGTCCCGTCACCGTGTGTGCCAGCACCGACGGCTCAAGCTGCGATACCGCAGACTGGGAGCGGGGCTGGATCGTCTTTACCGATGGCGGCACCGCCGGGAGCGTGGATGGTTCGGACCAGGTGCTTCGCGTGCAGGGAAAGGCTGGTGACGGTGTGGAGATAGACCTTTCGGGCACGAGCTATGTCCGGTTCCTGGGTACGGGCGAACTTCAGAGCTGAGGTGGCGTGTGCAAACGTGGGGTAAGGGCATGAGGACACGAGATTACGCTGGGTTGGGGGCTGCACGGGGAGATCGCTCTGGTGGCATGGCACGCCTGATCGGTGTGCTGGCTGTGGGCATGGCCTTGGTGTTGGGCACGGCCCCCAAGGCTGACGCGCATCCCTGGGGCGGCTGGTGGGGCGGTTCCAGCGGTTCGAGCGGTTCAAGCGGTTCCAGC
>JALSJE010000011.1 GCA_026989495.1 Gammaproteobacteria bacterium
GGCACCATCAACACAAAGTACCTGCCTTCGGACTGCCGTTGAACCACCCTTTGGGCATATCGCGCGAAGGGGGGCCTTGCCCCCCTTCGCTTTTTGCGTGAGTCCGCGCTCCACCCATGGCGTCCCGCGGGCCTACATCCACCCCTCGCGCTTCTCCACATGGCCCGGTCTTCGCGCTCGCGCTCGCCGCGACGCTCGCGCTCGCCTACCTCGCCTACACGCCGGGGCTGGGCGGCACCTTCCTGTTCGACGACTTCGCCACGCTCCCCAAGCTCTCGGAGTACGGCGACCTCACCCAGCCACGAGCATTCCTCTATTACGTGCTCGGCAGCGGGCACGACTTCGGCGGCCGCCCGCTGGCCCACCTGAGCTTCCTCATCGACGACGACGCCTGGCCTTCCACCCCGGAGCCCTTCAAGCGCACCAACGTGCTCCTCCACCTGCTGGCCGGCATCCTCGTCATCTGGCTGGCCCTGCTTCTGGGCCACGCCATCGGCCTGGACGAGCGCCGCGCCGCCTGGGGGGCGATGCTCGCCGGCGGCGCCTGGCTGCTGCATCCGCTATGGGTCTCCACCACCCTCTACGTGGTGCAGCGCATGGCCATCCTCTCGGCCATCCTGGTGCTGGCGGGGCTCGTCGTCTACGTCCGGGGGCGGCTCGCCCTCGCCGCGGGCAGGCGCCGCGGGCTCGCGGGGATGGCCCTCGGCATCGCCGCGTTCACGCCGCTCGCCTTCCTGAGCAAGGAGAACGGCGCGCTGCTGCCGCTGCTCGCCCTGGTGGCGGAGCTCACCGTGCTGCGGGGGCTGCCCGTCCCGGACCGGGCGCGCGGGGCCTACCGCGCGCTCGTCGGGCTGCTGCTCGTCGCGCCCAACCTGGCGATCCTCGGCTACTTCGCCGCCACCTGGGACAGCGTGCTGGCCGGCTACGACCGGCGCACGTTCACCCTCGGCGAGCGCCTGCTGACCGAGCCGAGGGCCCTGTGGTCGTACCTGCGCGAGCTCGTGCTGCCCAGGATACAGACGGGCGGCCTCTACCACGACGACTACCCGGCCTCCCAGGACCTGCTCACGCCCTGGACGACCCTCCCGGCCCTGCTCGGCCTGGCGCTCGCCGTCTTGATCGCGTTCCGTGTGCGCCGCACACGGCCGCTGCTCGCCTTCGCCACCCTTTTCTTCCTCGCCGGCCATGTGCTCGAGTCGAGCTTCATCTCGCTCGAGCTCTACTTCGAGCACCGCAGCTACCTGCCCTCGGTCGGGCTCTTCGCGGCCGCAGGGCTGGCCGTGGCCCGTACGGGATCGGCACCCACCACGGCACGTCATCACCGGCTCGCCGTCACCGCGTCGCTGGCGACGATCCTGCTGCTGGCCGGCATGACCTGGCTGCGCGCGGACCTGTGGGGCGACCCCGAGGCCCAAAGCCTGGTCTGGGTCCGGCTGCATCCCGGCTCGCTTCGCGCCCGGCAGCAGGCCGCCATCACCTGGCTTCAGCACGGCCGGCCCGACCTCGCCGAGCCCCACATCCGCGAGGCCATACGCCACCACCCCGCCGAACCGACACTGCCCATCCAGCTCATCGGCCTGCTGTGCGCTCAGCGCAAACCCCTGGACGAGGCGTTGCGCATGGCCGAGCACGCCCTTGCCCGTGGCTTCGCCTCTTCGGGCGTCTACCGCAACTTCGAAAACCTCCTCGACCTCGCCGCAAAGGGTCGCTGCCCCGGCCTGGATCCGGCGGCAGTGGACCACCTGCTGCAGGCGGCCCTGCGAAACCCCCGAGCTCTCCGTGTGCCGGGGCTGGTGCAGGACCTGTACTACCTGCGGGCGCTCGCCGCGCTCGCCGACGGCCGACCGGACGCCGCCAGCACGCTCATGGCCGACGGCCTGCGTCTCGGCCCACGCCCCGAGTACGCCCTCCAGGCCGCCGCCGTCCTCGCCACCCACGGCCGCTACGACGACGCCTTGCGGCTGCTCGACCTGCACGATAGATTGGAGCGCAAGAACCACAAGCAAGCATCCATACGCGCCACGATCCGGTCCAGGCTGCGCCGCTACGACGAGGAGAAGCGGCGGCTGCGCCTCCTGATCCTCGCAGACCGCGCCCGAGCCGCCTCCGGAGCCGGCCCTTGAAGGTCACCGTCCTCATTCCCGCCCGCGACGAGGCGGCCGCCATCGGCGCCGTCGTCGAGGGCGTCCGCGCCGTCCTGCCCGAGGCCGAGGTGGTCGTCGTGGACGACGGGTCCACGGACGCCACCGCCTCCGCCGCGCGCGAGGCCGGCGCCTACGTTATCTCCCACCCCTATCCGATGGGCAACGGCGCGGCCATCAAGACCGGCGCCCGCGCGGCGGGCGGCGACGTTCTGGTGATGATGGACGGCGACGGCCAGCACGATCCGGCCGAGGCCCCGCGCCTGCTCGAGGCGCTGGATGGAGGCTACGATATGGTGGTCGGCGCCCGCTCGGCGAGCGCCCAGGCCTCAATCTGGCGCCGCATCGCCAACGCCCTCTACAACCGTCTGGCGAGCTACATGACGGGACACCCCGTCCAGGACCTGACCTCCGGCTTCCGGGCCGTGCGCGCCTCGAAGTTCCGGGAGTTCCTGCACCTGCTGCCCAACGGCTTCTCCTACCCCACCACCATCACCATGGCCTTCTTCCGCGCGGGCTACCCCGTCGCCTTCGTGCCGGTCCGCGTGGCCGGGCGCGCGCCGGGCAGCCGCAGCCACATCCGCCCGCTGCGCGACGGGGCGCGTTTTCTCCTCATCATCTTCCGGGTGGCCACGCTCTACTCGCCGCTCAAGATCTTCGCCCCCCTGGCGGGGATCCTGTTCGCGGCGGCGTGGCTGTACTACGGCTACACCTACGCCACCATGCACCGGTTCACCAACATGAGCGCGGCGCTGCTCGTGACCAGCGTGGTGGTCTTCCTCATGGGGCTGATCTCGGAGCAGATCACGATGCTGCTCTACCGGGGCAGGGAAGAAGGCCGCCACGGCCCGGAAGCGGCACCTCCCACAGCGGCTGGCTCCGCTTCCCCCGAGTCCCGCCCGGACGGCGGCGGGCCCGGGCGCTGAATGGCGTCGCCGACCGTCCGACGCGGATGGACCGGCCGCGCATCCTGCTGCTCACCCGCAACTATCCCCCTCTCTGGGGCGGCATGGAGCGGCTGGTCTGGCGCATGTCCCACGAGCTCGCCCGGCGCGCGGACCTGCGGCTTGTCCTCCCGCGCGGCGGCGCGCCGCACGCCCCTCGCGATGCCCCAACCGCCGAGGTGCCTGGCCGCCCGATCGCCCGCTTCCTGCTCGCCTCCGCCCACGCGGCCCTGCGCCTCGCGCGCCGCGTCCGGCCGGCATGGGTGCTGGCCGGCAGCGGCCTGCTCGCGCCCGCCGCCCTCGCCGCCGCCCGCGCCGTCGGCGCCCGGGCGGCGGCCTATCTCCACGGGCTCGATGCGGCCAGCACCCATCCCGTCTACACGGCCCTGTGGCTGCCCGCCATCCGCCGGCTCGATCTCGTGATCGCCAACAGCCAAGCCACCGCCGACATCGCCCGCGGCCGGCGGGTGCCGGCCTCGCGCATCCGCGTGGTGCATCCCGGCGTGGACCTGCCGGAGCCCGACCCCGCGGCGCGCGAACGCTTCCGGGCCCGCCACGGCCTCGGCGGCCGGCCCGTGCTGCTCTACGTCGGGCGGCTCACGCGCCGCAAGGGGCTCCTGGAGCTCGTCCGCGACGTGCTGCCCATCGTGATTCGGGAACGGCCCGAAGCGGTCCTGCTCGTCGCCGGCGACACGCCGGCCGCGAGCCTCCATCACGGCGTGGTCACGCGCGAGGCGGTGGGGGCCGCCGCGCGCGCCGCGGGCGTCCAGGAGGCGGTCCGCTTCCTTGGCGTGCTCAAGGGCCCGGCCCTCGACGAGGCCTGGTTCGCCGCCGACGTCCACGTCTTCCCGGTGCGCGATATCCCCGGCGACCCCGAGGGCTTCGGCATGGTGGCCCTGGAGGCCGCGGCCCACGGCCTGCCGACCGTCGCCTATGCCACCGGCGGCGTCACCGACGCCGTCGCCGACGGCGTCTCCGGCCGTCTCGTCCCGCCCGGCGATCCGGCCGCCTTCGCCGCGGCCGTGCTGGAGCTGCTGGCAGCACCCCCGCCGGCCGACGCCATGCGGGAATACGCCGCGCGCTTCGCCTGGGAGCGCTTCGGCGATGCAATGTGCCACGCGCTCGATATGATGCCTGGATCCCGGTAGGCGCCTGGTACGTCCGTATGTCTGGTCAAACCCCAGCCGTGTGGATGCCGGCGATCCGGTGCGGGACCGGAACCGACGTCTTCACGATCACCCTCGCCCGCGAGCTCCGCCGGCGGGGGCTTCGATGCGAGATCACCTGGCTGCCGCACCGCGCAGAATACCTCCCATGGTCGGTTCGCGCTCACGCCCCTCCGCCATGGGCCAACGTCGTGCATATCAATTCGTGGCTCCATGGCCGCTTCGTGCCGCGCGACCTGCCCTGTGTGGCAACCGTCCATCTGCCGCTTCATCGCCCCACCGACCGGCAGGACATGGGGCTGCTCCAGCGCCTCTATCATCTGGCCTGGATCAGGCGTCTGGAAAAGGCGAACCTGCGGCGCGCCGATGCGATCGTCGCAGTCAGCCGCGACACCGCCGACGCCATCGCGTCTGCCGGGACGCCCTCAGATGTGCTGGTCGTCTACAACGGGATCGACCTGTCGGGTCCCCTGCACCCTGTCCCGCGCTCAATGCCGAACAGGCCGTTCCGGCTCCTTTACGTCGGCTCGCTGAGCCGGCGCAAAGGAGCCGACCTCCTCCCTGCCATCATGGACCGCCTCGGCAGCGGCTTCGAGCTCCTCTACACCGCGCCGGCCCGCGGCCGCCCACCCCCGCTTCCCCGCAATTGCCGCGCGGTTCCTCGGACCGGGAGCCCCGACGAACTCGCCGAGCTCTATCGCTCCGCCGACGCCCTCCTGTTTCCCTCGCGACGCGAAGGCGCACCGCTCGCCGTTCTCGAGGCGATGGCATGCGGACTGCCGGTCATCGCCGCCAACGCCTCCTCGCTCCCCGAGATCGTCGAGCACGGCGCCTGCGGCCTCCTCTGTGCTCCCGACGACCCCGACAGCTTCGCCCAGGCAGCCCGTCAGCTCGCCTCCTCGCCCGCCCTCTGGCGGATGATGCGGCAGGCGGCCCGCAGCACCGTCGAACGGCGCTTCTCGCTTCGTCAGGTTATAGATGCCTACCTGTCCATCTACGAGCTCACACTAGGCACTGCCGACCACGCAGAGCAAAGCCGCCGCGGACAAACCTTCGTTCCGCGCTCCGAGAGCCAAAACACAGGTCAATAGGCGGCCCTCGGACGACGCCGATCGGCGCACGCTATTGCCCCACGTCCACCCCCGGGCGGGGCGTGAAGATGAAATTGTTCACGTAATCCCGCGGGCGGCGCATGTCGTCGCGCAGGCCGCGCTGATGCTCATCGGGATCGAAATCCTCAAGGCGGCGCATGACGCCCCGCAGGTAGAACCAGCCCTCGTATCCCATACCCTCTACATACCGGAAAACCTCTGACATCGGCATGTCCAAGTGGCGTTGCTCGATCTCCACCATAAGCACAGGTCTTTCCCTTTCTATCAAGCCTCTCGCCCCTCGAAGGACGGCCAGCTCGTACCCTTCGACATCAATCTTGACAAAGCCCACATCCACAAGATCCTCCTTATCCAATGTCGTCGTCCCGACAGTGAGCTCTAGCTTGCCCTCCGCTTCCCCCAGACCGGCCTCGCTCAGGCTCGCTCTCCCTTCATTGGGTCTCCCCCCATACATCGGTATGCGCAAGGATGCAGTGCCGGCCTTGTCGGAAACCGCGACATTCCTAACTACAATCCGTGGCAGTGCTGCAGCCGCAAGAAAACACGCCATCCTCGGATTTGGCTCATAGGCCCACACTCGCGGGCAGAGCCGTGCCAGATGATAGGTGTACACGCCCTTGAACGCGCCGACGTCAACAGCACCCCGACC
>JALSJE010000012.1 GCA_026989495.1 Gammaproteobacteria bacterium
ACCCGCGCGTGGCCGAGCGCGTGCTGGTGCGGCTTCGTGAAGCGGCGGATGGCGGGCAGCAAGTAGCAAGGGGGATATATGGTGTACGGTGATACGAGTCTGTCCTTTTTCCTTGCTGCTTGCTACCTGGAACCTTGCTGCCGTACGTAGGAGGAAGCGATGGATCCGAAGCTGCTCGAGATCCTGGCCTGCCCCGTGTGCAAGGGGCCGCTGGTCTACCGCAAGGCCGAGCAGGAGCTCGTCTGCAAGGCCGACCGCCTGGCCTATCCCATCCGCGATGGCATCCCGGTGATGCTGGAGGAGGAGGCGCGCCGCCTGCCCGCGGACGAGGAGGTGGAGTAGGGCGGTGACCGTTCCCTTCCGGGTGGTGATCCCCGCCCGCCGCGCCGCGAGCCGCCTGCCCGACAAGCCCCTGCGCCTGCTTGCGGGCGAGCCCCTCGTGCGCCACGTGGCGCGCCACGCCCTCGAGACGGGCGCGGCGGAGGTGCTGGTGGCGGTGGACGACGAGGACGTCGCGGCGGCGCTGGAGGGCCTGCCGGTGCGTGCGGTGATGACCGCGCCGGAGCACGCCTCCGGCACCGAGCGCATCGCCGAGGTGGCCGCGCGCGAGGGCTGGCCCGAGGAGACGGTGGTGGTGAACCTCCAGGGCGACGAGCCCTTCATGCCGCCGGCCCTGCCGCGCCAGGTGGCCGAGGCCCTGGTCGCGCACGCGCGGGCGGACATGGCCACCCTGTGCGCGCCGCTGCGCGACGGCGCCGAGCTCGCCGATCCGCACGTGGTCAAGGTGGTGCGCGACGCCGCAGGCTTCGCCCTCTACTTCAGCCGCGCCCCAATCCCTTGGCACCGGGGGGGCTTCGCCGAGGGTGTGCCACCGGTGCTGCCGCCGGGCTGCCCCTGGTGGCGCCACATCGGCCTCTACGCCTACCGGGTGGGCTTCCTGCGCCGCTACGTGGGCTGGCCGTCCACGCCGCTGGAGCGTGCCGAGTCACTGGAGCAGCTCCGGGCCCTGTGGCACGGGGCGCGCATCTACGTGGACGAGGCGGCCGAGCTCCCCGGGCCCGGCATCGATACCGAGGCCGACCTGCTGCGTGCCGAGGCCCTGCAGCGGGGTGACGGGGCCTGAGCCCCGCAGGCACGAAGCGAGAGGGCGCTCGCCGGGCTGCTCACAGTCGGGGCAGGCGCTGCCTCGAGGGAACCGTCTCGCCGGCCGGGGCGGCACCCCCTCCGGCCACACCACGTCGGGCGGGCCCCTGCTCAGGCGGCTGGAAGGTCAAGGCTGGATCAGGCCGGCGGCCTCGAGCAGCTCGAGCAGCGCCGGGTGCGGCCCCCCGTCGGCGTCGAGCACGGGGACCTCGCGCATGGCTGGCGTGCGCCGCAGCGCCTCCCCGTGCTGGTTGGGCTGGATCGCGCGCCGCCCGTCGGCCGCCCGCAGCACCACCGTGGGGCCCTCGGTGAGCACCTCGATCACCTCCCAGCGGCAGCCGTCCCAATCGAGGCGCAGCCCCAGGAGCATGCGCAGGCGGGCGGGATCGAGGGGGTCCTGGCTCATGATCACAGGCAGGGGCGGCCGCGCGCCGGCGCGGCTTTCCAGCTAAGATACGGGCCTTCGCGCAAGGGGGGAAGTGCCGTGGCCGTGGTTCGCGTCCTGTTCGTCTGCCTGGGGAACATCTGCCGCTCGCCCAGCGCGCAGGGGCTCATGGAGAAGGTGCTCGAGGAGGAGGGGCTCGCGGACAGGGTGGAGGTGGACTCCGCCGGGACCCACGCCTTCCACGTGGGCGAGCCCCCGGACCCGCGCGCGCAGGAGGCAGCCGCACGCCGTGGCGTCGATCTCTCCGGACAGCGGGCGCGGCGCGTCACGGCGGTGGACTTCGCCCGCTACGACTACATCCTCGCCATGGACCGCGAGAACCTGGCGGCGCTGGAGGCGGCCTGCCCCCCGGAGCATGTGGGGAAGCTCCGCCTGCTCATGGAGTTCGCGCCGGACCTGGGCTTCGACGAGGTCCCGGACCCGTACTACGGTGGTCCCGCGGGCTTTGACCGGGTGCTGGACCTGCTGGAGGCTGCCGTCCGGGGGCTGGTGGAGCACCTGCGCCGCCTGCACGCGGCGGCCTAGCCATAGGCCGGTCCCCCGGCACTGGGCAGGCCGGCTTGCTTGTGATATCTGGCGGCTCCCCGCGCGCCTCAATCGTCCCGGGCGGCCTCGGCCCGCGCGGCGACCGCGGGCGCGCCCGCCGATCCCTCGCCGCCGGACGGCGCCGCATTGCCGCCGGAGCCTGTGCGGTCGTCCCCGGCCGGCTTGGCCGCCGGGGCGGGCGGCACGTGCGGTGCGGCGGTTGCGGCCGTGGCACCGGCCGGGGACGGGGCCTCGGGGGCTTCGCTCGGCGCCCGCTCGGCCTTGGCCTTCCCGGTGTCCGCGCCGCCCGCATTGCCGGGGCTCCGCGCCGGAGCCGGGGGCTCGGGCACAGGGGCAAGGTCCGGCGCCCTCGCCTGCGTGCGCGCGCCGATGGGCCGCATCTCCGCTCCGTTGAGCGCCGCGCCCGTGCCCACGGCGCCGCCCGCATTGCCGGGGCGGGCTGCTGCCTGGGGGTTGGGTTCGAGGTCGGTGCCGGGGCCGGGCCGTTCCGCCTGCGGGCGTTGCGGCGTTCCCCGTGGCTGCGCGCTCCGCGCGCTCGTGTCCGCGCCGCCCGCGGCAGGCGTGCCCGGGTCCGTCCGCGGGGCCACGGCGGGTCCCTGAGCCTCGGGTGCCGCAGCGGCGGGCTTTTCGGGGGCGCCTTCCTCCTCGGGCTGCGGCGCCTGGTCCGTGCGGGCGTTGCCGGCACGGCTGCGGCGCCGCCGGCGCCCGCCCCGGCGTCCGCGCCGGCGGGCCGTGCCGGTCGCCCCCGTGTCCGCCGCCTCGCCGCCCGCCTTGCTGGGGCTCCGCACCGGGGTCTGCTGGGGCTCGGAGGCCGGGGCATGGTCCGGCGCCCCCGCCTGCGTGCGTGCGCCGATGGGCCGCGTCTCCGCTCCGTTGAGCGCCGCGCCCGTGCCCATGGCGCCGCCCGCGCCTGTCTCGGGGGCGGCGGCCCCGGGCTCGGACGGGGCCGCCGCGGCCGGCGCCGCGGCCGTGGCCGGCTGGGCCGGGGACTCGGACGTGGGGGCGGGGGACTCGGGGGCCGTCCCCGCCGTGGGAGCGGACGCGGCTTCCGTCTCCTGCGCAGGAGCGGGCTTCTCGGCGGCGGCCGTCTTGCGGCTGCCACCCCGCCGCCGGCCGCCACGGCGGGCACGCTTGCGCGTGCCGGAGGCAGCCCCGGCACGTGCGGTGGCCTTGCGCGTGCCGGCGGCCTTGCGCCCCGTAGGCTCCTCGGCGCCCGCCGTCTCGCCGGCATCCTCGGCTGGCGAGGGGGCGCGCCCGAACAGGGTGCTCCAGATGCGCCGGATCAGCCCGCCCTCGCGCGCCCGCTGCTGGACCTCGGAGACGGGCTTCATCTCCGGCGCCGGTTCGAGCTCCGGCACGGGCTTGGGTGGCGGTACGGCCTGCACCGCGGGCGCCTCGCCGCCGTTGCCGCGCGCCTCCACGCCCACCGGCGGCTCGGGCAGCGCCTCCTGCGCCTCGGCGAGCCGGTAGCTCACCTCGCGCGCCTCGGCGCCGGTCTCGTCCGCGCGCACCCGCTGGATGCGGTACTTGGGGGTCTCCAGCGCGGGGGTGGGGACCAGCGTCAGACGCACCCCGTGCTGGTCCTCGATCTGCTCGAGATGACGGCGCTTCTCGTTGAGGAGATAGGTGGCCACCTCCACCGGCAGGTGCGCGATGACGCGGCCGGTGCGTTCCTTCATGGCCTCCTCCTGGAGCACGCGCAGCACGGCCAGCGCCAGCGATTCCACGCTGCGGATGCTGCCCTGGCCCTCGCAGCGCGGGCAGACCTCGTGCGCGGACTCGCCGAGCGAGCTGCGCAGGCGCTGGCGCGACATCTCCAGCAGGCCGAAGCGCGAGATGCGCCCCACCTGCACCCGCGCGCGGTCCATCTTGAGCGCCTCGCGCAAGCGGTTCTCCACCTCGCGCTGATGGCGGGCGGCAGCCATGTCGATGAAGTCGATGACGATGAGCCCGCCCAGGTCGCGGATGCGGAGCTGGCGCGCGATCTCGTCGGCGGCCTCGAGATTGGTCTGCAGGGCCGTCTCCTCGATGTCGGCCCCCTTGGTGGCGCGGGCCGAATTGATGTCGATCGACACCAGCGCCTCGGTGTGGTCGATGACGATGGAGCCGCCCGAGGGCAGAGGCACCTCGCGCTGGAAGGCCGACTCGATCTGGCTCTCGATCTGGAAGCGCGAGAACAGCGGGATGCGGTCCCGGTAGAGCTTGAGCTTGTGCAGGCTCTGCGGCATCACCTGCTCCATGAACTGCCGCGCCTGCTCGTGGACCTCGGGGTTGTCGATGATGACCTCGCCGATGTCGCTGCGCAGGTAGTCGCGCAGGGCCCGGATGATGAGGTTGCTCTCCTGGTATATCAGGAAGGGGGCGGAGCGGGTCTCGGCCGCGCGCTGGATCGCCTCCCACAGGTGCAGGAGGTAGTCGAGGTCCCACTGCAGCTCCTCGACCGTGCGGCCGACGCCCGCGGTGCGCACGATCACGCCCATGCCCGAGGGGTACTGGAGGGCGTTCATGACCTCGCGCATCTGGGCGCGCTCCTCACCCTCGATGCGGCGCGAGACGCCGCCCGCCCGCGGGTTGTTGGGCATCAGGACCAGGAATCGCCCGGCGAGGCTGACGAAGGTGGTGAGCGCCGCGCCCTTGGTGCCGCGCTCCTCCTTCTCCACCTGCACGATGAGCTCCTGCCCCTCGCGCAGGGCGTCCTTGACGCTGACGCGCCCGCTGGCGTCCGTCTTGGACGTGTCCAGATAGCTGCGCGCGATCTCCTTGAAGGGGAGGAAGCCGTGGCGCTCGGCGCCGTAGTCGACGAAGGCGGCCTCCAGGCTGGGCTCGATGCGCGTGATCCTAGCCTTGTAGATGTTGCCCTTCTTCTGCTCGCGCGAAGGGGTCTCGATGTCCAGGTCGTAGAGGCGCTGGCCGTCCACCATGGCCACCCGCAACTCTTCCGGCTGAGTTGCGTTGACGAGCATTCTCTTCATGGCTTCCTTCTCTCACGCGCTCGACCTCGCCGGCGCCGCTGCCGCGCGGACCGCAGGGGACGGTTCCGCCGCGGGCGAGGCAGCCGCCGAGCAGCAGCAGCAGCGCGGGCAGGTGCCGCAGGGCGGAGCCTGGGGGCCTCGGGGCCGGCATGGGAGCGCTGTCCAAGTGTCGGTTTCCGATCGCCTGTCGTCCGGAGCTGTCTCGGAGGGGCAAGGGGAAGGGCCGAAGGCCGGGAGCGGACGCGGCGGCAGGGCCGCGCATCGAGCCCCATGCCCCTGCGGCACGGCCACGCGGGCTGTCCGGACACCAGGCCACCCCGTCGGATGCGGCGGCGCCAGGGGCCGGATGGGCGGGCACGTGGGTGCGCGCACAAAAAAACCGGCTCGCGCCGGACCGGGATGCGCGGGACGGGCGGGACCGTCGCGTCGACATGACCGTACCGGCGAAACTACTATATCAACGGCCGCCAAATGCTTCAATTGCGTGGCGGAATTGCTAATATCGCCCGATGGTTGCGAACGTGGACGCATCTGCCGGCGGGGTCTCGGTGGTCGAGGTGGGCACGCGCGAGGCCGGCCAGCGCATCGACAACTTCCTGGCGCGCCGCCTCAGGGGCGTGCCCCGCAGCCACATCTACCGCATCCTGCGCACGGGCCAGGTGCGCGTGAACTCTGCGCGCGCACGCCCGGCCTATCGGCTGCGCGCGGGCGACCGCGTGCGCATTCCCCCGGTGCGGCTGGGTGCGAAGGTGCGGGCCGGCGCGCCGCCGGCGGGGCTGCTGGCCCGCGTGCGCGCCGCCGTGGTGGACGACGCCCACGGCTTCCTGGTGGTGGACAAGCCGCCCGGGCTCGCCGTCCACGGCGGCACGGGCGTGCACTGGGGGCTGATCGAGGCCCTGCGC
>JALSJE010000013.1 GCA_026989495.1 Gammaproteobacteria bacterium
CCATGTCCTCCAGGCGCGCGAGCCACACCGCCGTGATCACCCCGCGCACGCCCCCGCCGTCCAGCGACAGGATCCGGTAGCGTCTTTCGCTCATGGGCTCTCCTCCCTTCCCCTCCGCAGGCCCGCTCAAGGCTCGATCAGCACGCGCGTGCCCGCCGCCACCTGCTCGAACAGGCTCGCCACGTCCGCGTTGCGCATGCGGATGCAGCCGTGCGAGCGCGGCACCCCCATGGGCTCGGTGTCCGGGCAGCCGTGAATGTAGATGAAGCGCCGCATGGTATCCACGTCGCCAAGGCGGTTGCGCCCGGGCTCCAGCCCCGAGAGCCACAGGATGCGCGTGAGGATCCAGTCGCGCTCCGGAAAGCGCGCCGCGAGCGCCGGCGTCCACAGCTCGCCCGTGGGGCGGCGGCCGACGAAGACCGCGCCCAGAGGCGCGCCGGCGCCGATGCGCGCGCGGATCACGTGCCAGCCGCGCGGCGTGCCGCCGCTCGCGCGCCGCTCGCCGGGCCCCGCAGCCGCAGTGGACACGGGCCACTGGCCGAGCACACGGCCGCGCTCGAGCAGCGTGAGGCGCTGCCGCGCGAGGCTCACGTGCACCCAGCGCGCCGTGCCCGCACTCAGCGCCACGACCACGCCTCCGCGCGCCTTGCCGGGGGGCCGCCCCCGGGCTGGGGGTTCGGGCGCGATGCCAGGGGGAAATCCTCCCGCCTGCGCGCGCGCGCCGATGGAACGCGTCTCCGCTCCGCTGCGCTTCGCGCCCGTGCCCACGGCGCCGCAAGCGAACCCGCCGCGAGCAGCCCGGTGCCGGCACGACGTGCCGTGGCCGGGACCCGCCGCACGGCGACGAGGCCGTCGTAGGCCCCGTCGGGGCGCAGGCGATAGCCGGCCACATTCGCGCGCAGCACCGCCACGTGGTCCTCGTGCCAGAGGGGGACGTAGGGCAGGGTCTCCAGCAGGCGCCGCTGCAGGGCCAGGTACAGCCGGCGGCGCGCGCGCGGGTCGGTGGTGGCCTCCGCGGCCTCGATCAGGCGATCGGCAACCCGGTCGCGGTAGCGGCCGCGGTTGGCTCCCGCAGGAGGGGCCGAGGCACTGTGGAAGGCATAGCGGAAGATGTCGGGCGTGGCCAGCCCCACCCAGGCGAGGGTGTAGAGCTGGAAGCGGCCGGCCTTCACGTCGGCATAGAAGGTGCCCCAGTCCAGGCTGCGCACGCGCACCTCGAATCCTGCGCGCCGGAGCTGGTCGGCGATGACGGTCGCCACCCGCACCCGGAAGGGATCGCTGGAGGTCTTGTACTCCAGCCGTACCGGCCCGCCGCGCGCACGCTCGAGCGCGGCCGCGAGCCTCCGGGCGGCGGCCGGGTCGTGACGCGGGCCGAGGGTGCGCGGCAGCCCCAGCCAGTGGTCCGGCGGAAAGAGGCCGGCGGCCGGGCGCGCAGCCCCGCCGAAGAGGTGGCGCGCGATGGCCTCGCGGTCGATGGCCGCGGCCACGGCCCGGCGCAGGCGCAGGTCGCCCGTGAGGGGATCGCTCAGGTTGAAGCCCATGTAGGCGTAGGTGGTGCCCGGGGCGCGCAGCACGCGCAGCCCCGGGCGCGCAGCGAGCCACCGCACGATCTCCGGCGGGAGGTCGTTCTGCAGCAGGTCCACCTCCCCGCGCACCAGCTTGAGCGCGCGCACGGTGGGATCGCGCACCTGCACGATCTCCACCACCTGCCCGTCGGCGCGCCGCTGGAGCCGCACGCCGCCCTCGCCCACGCGGCCGAGGAAGCGGAAGGGGCCGCTCCCCACGGGCGCGCCCGTGAGCGGCCGTGGCACGGCGGCGCGCGCCGCGGGCAGGATGCCCAGGCCCAGGTAGGCCGGCAGCAGCGGCTCGGGACGGCGCAGGCGGAAGACCACGGTCTCGTCGTCCACCGCCTCCACCGCGGCCACGAAGGCGAGTCCCCCGCGGTGGGGCGAGCCCGTGGCAGGGTTCAGCACGGCGCGGTAGGTCGCGGCGACGTCGCGGGCGGTGAGCGGCGTGCCGTCGTGGAAGATGCGGCCGGGTCCGGAGCGCAGACGGAAGCGCCAGGCAAGCGGGCCCGTCCGGGTCCACCCGGCCAGCGCCGGGATCGGTCGCCCGTCCGGGCCCGTCTCGGCGAGCCGCGCGTAGAGCAGGCGGCAGACGCGGGCCGAGGTGGCGTCCGTGGCGAAGCGCGGATCCAGGGTAGCCACCCCGCCTGCCACCGCGAGCCGGATGGCCCCCTGCGGCGGCGCCTCGCAGCCGGCGAGCAGCAGGCAGACGGCGAACCCGCCTATTGCACCCAGTTGGGGGCGGAGGGCGCGGTAAATCCTTTTTCGGCAAAAACTTGCGGCCGTGTTCCGGCGATCTCGCCAAGGCACGCCTTGTGCGCCGCCCGCCCCCTGCTCCGGCCCTTGCGGCTTTTCGCGCGCGCTCGCCCGGTCTTCGCTCAAGTCGTGATCCCTGCTACGGCTTGAGCGCCAGGCCTTCGCGAGCGCGGCTGCAAAGACCGCAATCATCCGGAGCCCTCGGTGCAACATGCGGGCCAGCACGGCGAGCCGGGCCTCACGCCTCATCCGCCCATTCCCGGTAGGGGTGGCGGGCCAGCATGACGTTGTAGTAGCGCGGGTCGTGGGAGACCTCCTCGCCCACCCATGGCGGGCGCTCGAAGGGCTCGTCCGGGTCCGAGAGCTCGATCTCGGCCACGACCAGGCCCGCGTTGGCGCCCTCGAAGACGTCCACCTCCCACACGTGCCCGCCCCAGGGCACGCGGTAGCGCACCTTCTCCACGGGTGGCGTCGTGCACAGGCGCGCGAGCATCTCCTCGGCGTCCGCCACCGGGATGGGGTACTCGAACTCCAGCCGCTCCACGCCCAGGGTGGCGCTCTTGACGTTGAGCCGTGCCGCCTCGCCCTCGATGCGCACGCGCACCGAGCAGGCCGGATCGGTCGCCAGATACCCCTGGCGCATGGGGACGGCATCCACCGCCGCCGCGCGCCATCCGTCGCCCGCGACCAGGAACTTGCGCTCGATCTCGCGCCCCATCGGCGGGAATGGTAGCCCAGGCCGGGCGCGCTGCGGGTATCATCTGCGTCCCGGCCTTGCAGATGACGGTGCGAGGAGGTCTCGGCGATGAAGGCGGTGGTCATGACACGGCCCGGGGGGCCGGAGGTGCTGGAGGTCGCGGATCTTCCCGACCCCGAGATACGCGCGCCCACCGAGATGCTCGTGCGGGTGCACGCCGCGGGCGTCAACCCCGTGGACACCAAGCTGCGCGCGCGCGGCACCTACTATCCGGACCGCCTGCCCGCCGTCCTCGGCTGCGACGGCGCGGGCGTGGTGGAGGCGGTGGGCTCCGAGGTACGGCGCTTCCGCCCCGGCGATGCCGTCTACTGGTGCAACGGCGGCATCGGCGGCGAGCCCGGCAACTACGCCGAGCTCGCTGTGGTGGACGAGCGCTTCGCCGCGCCCAAGCCCGCGAGCCTGGACTTTGTCCAGGCCGCGGCCGCACCGCTCGTGCTGATCACGGCCTGGGAGGCGCTCCACGACCGCGCCCGCATCGCCGCCGGGCAGAAGGTGCTGGTGCACGCGGGCGCGGGCGGCGTCGGGCACGTGGCGGTGCAGCTCGCGCGCGAGGCGGGCTGCGCCGTCGCGGCCACCGTGAGCACCGAGGAGAAGGCGCGCTTCGTGGCAGAGCTGGGCGTGGAGCGGCCCATCCGCTACCGCGAGGAGGACTTCGTGGAGGCCGTGCGTGCCTGGGCCGAGGACGGCGCGGACGTGGTCCTGGACACGGTGGGCGGCACGACCTTCCAGCGCAGCTTCGCCGCCACGCGCCACTACGGCGACCTCGTCACCCTCCTCCAGCCCGCGGCGGACACGGACTGGAAGGAGGCGCGGCTGCGGAATCTCCGCGTGAGCCTGGAGCTCATGCTCACCCCCATGCACCGTGGCCTCACCGCCGCGCGCCGCCACCAGGCCGACATCCTCGCCCGCTGCGGCGAGCTCTTCGACGCCGGCCGCCTTCGGGTGCACGTGACCGCGACCTTCCCGCTGGCGCAGGCCGCCGAGGCCCACCGCAGGCTCGAGGCCGGGAGCATGACCGGCAAGCTGGTGCTGGTGGTGCGGCCCTGAGCGCGATCGCGGCCAAGCTGCTGCTGGGCGCGGCCGCGGCCGGGGCGCTCTACGCCGCGGTGCTGGCCTGGCTCTATGCCACCCAGGAGCGGCGCGTCTTCCTCGCCACGCGCAGCGTCGCCCATACGCCCGCCGAGGCGGGGCTGGCCTACGAGGACGTCGCCATCCGCACCGAGGACGGCGAGATCCTGCGCGGCTGGCTGGTGCGCCACCCGCGCCCGCGCGGCACCGTGCTCTTCTTCCATGGCAACGCGGGCGACATCGGCGACCGCGTGCCCACGGCAGCGCTGCTGCAGCGCCAAGGGGTGGAGGTGCTGCTGGTGGACTACCGCGGCTACGGCCGCTCCACCGGCCGGCCCAGCGAGGCGGGCACCTACCGCGACGCGGCGGCCATGTGGCGCTGGCTCACGGAGGAGCGCGGTGCACCGCCCGAGCGCATCGTGCTCCATGGACGTTCGCTCGGGGGGGCCGTGGGGGTCTGGCTCGCCAACCAGGTGACCCCCGCGGGGCTGATCCTGGAATCCACCTTCACCAGCCTGCCCGACGTGGCCGCCCGCCTCTATCCCCTGCTGCCCGTGCGGCGGCTGATGCGTGTGCGCTATCCGAGCCTGGAGCGCATCGGCGCCGTGCGCTGCCCGCTGCTGGTGATCCACAGCCGTGAGGACCGCCTGGTGCCCTTCGCCCACGCCGAGGCGCTGCTGGCCGCGGCCGGCTCGGCACGCAAGCGCCTGGTCGAGATCCGCGGCAGCCACGAGTGGGGCTTCCACGACAGCGGTCCACTCTACGAGCAGGCCCTGCGGGCGTTCCTGGACGAGGTGCTGGACCCGTCGTGAGGCGCCTGCCCGGACGCACGCTCCTCTTCGTCTACGGCACCCTCGCCGACGGGCGCGCCCCCGTGCGCGTGCGGCGGGCGCTGGCACGCGCGGCGCGACCGGTCGGACGGGCCTGGCTGCGCGCCGTGCGCTATCGCCTCGGGGCCTGGCCCGGCGCGGTGCCCCGCCGCGACGGGCCGCGCCTGGAGGGGCTGCTGCTCGCGCTGCCCGACGACCCGCGCCTGTGGCGCCTGCTCGACCGCTACGAGGATGCGGATCCGGCCCATCCGGAGCGGGGCGAGTTCCACCGCGAGCGGGTGGTGGTGCGCCGCATCCCCGATGGCCGCACCCTCGAGGCCTGGATGTACGTCTGGAACCGGCGCGGCCGCCGCCCGCTATACTCCATGCGGCAGGGCCCGCGTGGACGGGCGGCCAGCCGAAGGAGGGACGAACGATGGCCAAGAAGATCCTGATGCTCGTGGGCGACTTCGTGGAGGACTACGAGGTCATGGTGCCCTTCCAGGCGCTGCAGATGGTGGGCCACACGGTGCACGCCGTCTGCCCCGACAAGAAGGCGGGCGAGACCGTGGCCACCGCGGTGCATGACTTCGAGGGGCACCAGACCTACAGCGAGAAGCCCGGCCACAACTTCGCCCTCAACGCCACCTTCGACGAGGTCCGGCCCGAGGACTACGACGCCCTCGTGATCCCGGGCGGGCGCGCGCCGGAGTACCTGCGGCTCGACCCGCGCGTGCTCGAGATCGCACGCCACTTCGCCGAAGCAGGCAAGCCCATCGCTGCCATCTGCCACGGCCTGCAGATCCTCGCGGCCGCCGGCGTGCTCGCCGGGCGCGCCTGCACGGCCTACCCTGCCGTGGGCCCCGAGGTGCGCGAGGCGGGCGGCGAGTATGTGGAGGTGCCGGTGGACGCCTGCCACGTGGCCGGCAACCTGGTCACGGCACCGGCCTGGCCGGCACATCCGCAGTGGCTGGCGCGCCTCCTCGAGCTGCTCGGCACCCGCATCGAGCACGGTGAGGCGCCCGCGGCGGCGGCCTGAGGGCCGGCGCTCCCGCCGGGGCGTCACGCCCGCTCCAGGAGAGCGATCGACTCCACGTGGGCGGTGTGGGGGAACATGTCCATGATCCCCGCCGCCCGCAGCCGGTAGCCGTAGCGGCCTGCGAGCACGCCCACATCGCGCGCGAGCGTGGCCGGATGGCAGGAGACGTAGACGATGCGTGCCACCCCGAGCTCGCCCAGCCGGTGGGCCATGGCCTCCGCCCCCGAGCGCGGCGGGTCGAGCAGCGCCTTGTCCACGCCGCCCTCCAGCCAGGGGGCGTTGACCGGGGGCGTGGCGAGATCGGCCACGTGGAAGCGCGCCTGCCCTTCGAGCCCGTTCAGGCGCGCGTTCTCGGCCGCGCGCGCCGCAAGCCCCGCCTCCCCCTCCACGCCCTCCACCCGGGCGCCGCGCCGCGCGAGCGGCAGCGAGAAGTTGCCGATGCCGCAGAAGAGGTCCAGCACGCGCTCGCCCGGCCGCGGGTCGAGCAGCGCCACGGCCTGCGCCACCATGGCACGGTTGACGGCGGCGTTCACCTGCGTGAAGTCCAGGGGCCCGAAGCGCAGCGTCACGTCGAACTCCGTCAGCGCGTAGGCGAGCGGCGGGGGGTCCTCGGGCCAGAGCGCGGCGACGGTCTCCGGCCCGCCGGGCTGCAGGTGCACCTGCAGCCCGTGCGCCTCGCCGAAGGCGCGCAGGCGGTCGCGGTCGGCCCCGGTGAGGGGGTCCAGGTGGCGGAAGACGAGGGCGGCCGCCTCGTCGCCGGCGGCGAGCTCCACCTGGGGCAGACGCCGGCGCACGCTCAGCCCGGCGACGAGCTCCGAGAGGGGCTCGATCAGGCGCGCGAAGCGCGGATCCAGCACCTCGCAGACGCGCATGTCGGCCACGTAGCGGCCACCGCGCTCGCGGAAGCCCACCAGCACGCGACCCTTCTTGGGGACGTCGCGCACCGCGAGCCGCGCCCGCCGCCGGTAGCCCCACACGGGTCCGGTGACGGGCGCCAGCACCTGCTCCGGCACGCTTCGGGCGATACGGGCCAGGTTCTCCAGCAGCCAGGACTGCTTGGCGCGCACCTGCGCCTCGGGGGCCAGGTGCTGGAGCGTGCAGCCGCCGCAGGTGCCGAAGTGCGGGCAGCGGGGCTCGATCCGCTCCGGGGCGGCCTCCAGCACCTCGGCCGCCACGGCCTCGTCGTAGGTGCGGTGCCGGCGCTCGGGGAGCGCGCGCACGGTCTCGCCGGGCAGCGCGCCGGCCACGAACACGGGCTTGCCGTCCTCGCGCCGGCCGACACCGCGGCCGTCATGGCTCAGGTCCTCGATGCGCAGGACGAGGGGCCCGGCCGGCCCCCGGCGACGGGCCGCCGCCATGGCCTCAGCCCTCGCCTGCGGCGGCCGCGTCCGCGGGCGGCGGGGCGTCGCGCCAGGCCTCGAGGAAGGCCAGGAGATGCGGCCGGCCGTCACGGCGCAGGGCCTCGGCCACCACCGCCTGCTCGCGCGCGTAGCCCTCGGGCGTGAGCCGCCCGCGCATGAGCTCGAAGCGCAGGTAGACGAGATAGGTGTTGAGGGCGTCGGTCTCGCAGTAGGCGCGGATGCCCTCGATGCGCCCGGCCTGCCAGGCTTCCCACACGCGCGAGCCGTGCATGCCCATCTTGCCCGGCAGCCCCAGCAGCACCGCGATCTCCTCCAGCGGCGCGGCCGCGCGCGGCTGATAGCCCGCCAGCACGTCCATGAGATCCGTGTGGCGCTCGTGGTAGCGGCTGATGTAGTTGTTCCAGCGGAAGCTCTGGTCCTCGTCGCCCGTCTCCCAGTAGCGCGGAGCCTGCACGCCGTGCACCAGTGCCCGGTAGTGGAGCACGGGCAGGTCGAAGCCGCTCCCGTTCCAGGAGACCAGCCGCGGGGTGTAGCGCTCGACGCCGTCGAAGAAGCGCCGCACGAGCTCGGCCTCGTCGGCGTCGGGGCCGCCCAGGGACCAGACCTTGAACCACTCGGGCGTGCGTACCGCCACCGAGATGGCCACGATGCGCTGCAGGTGCAGGCGCAGAAACTCCGTGCCCGCCTCCTGGCGGCGCACCTGCTGCATCACGCGCACCACCGAGGCGTCATCCAGGCCCTCCAGCCCGTAGAGGCGCCTTCCCCCCTCCACGTCCGGGATGGTCTCGATGTCGAAGGCGAGCACGTTCATGGGTGAGGTTGCCGCCGGCGGCCCCGCTCAGGCGTCGGGAAAGACGCCGGTGGAAAGGTAGCGGTCGCCGCGATCGCAGACGATGGTGACGATGACGGCATCCTCCACCTCCCTTGAGAGCCGCAGTGCCGCCGCCACCGCCCCGCCCGAGCTGATACCGCAGAAGATGCCTTCCCGGGCCGCCAGCGCGCGCGTGGTCTCCTCGGCCTCCTCCTGGGTCACCTCCATGATGCGGTCCACCCGGGAGGGGTCGTAGATCTTCGGCAGGTAGGCCTCGGGCCAGCGGCGGATGCCGGGTATCTGGGCCCCCTCGGCGGGGTGGACACCCACGATCTGCACCTGCGGGTTGCGTTCCTTGAGGTAGCGCGAGGTGCCCATGATGGTGCCCGTGGTGCCCATGGCGCTCACGAAGTGCGTCACCCGCCCGCCCGTCTGGCGCCAGATCTCGGGCCCGGTGCCCTCGTAGTGGGCGCGCGGGTTGTCGGGGTTGGCGAACTGGTCCAGCACCTTGCCGCGCCCATCGGCCTCCATCCGCTTGGCGAGGTCGCGCGCGCCTTCCATGCCCGCCTCGCGGGAGACCAGCACGATCTCGGCCCCGAAGGCCCGCATCACCGCCCGCCGCTCCACGCTCATGTGCTCCGGCATGACCAGCACCATGCGGTAGCCGCGCACGGCCGCCGCCATGGCGAGTGCGATGCCGGTGTTGCCGCTGGTGGCCTCGATGAGGGTGTCGCCGGGGCGGATCTCCCCGCGCGCCTCGGCGCCGCGGATCATGCTCATCGCGGGGCGGTCCTTGACCGAGCCGGCGGGGTTGTTGCCCTCCAGCTTGCACAGGATCACGTTGCGCGTGCGCCCTGGCAGGCGCTGCAGGCGCACCAGGGGCGTGTCGCCCACGCAGGCCTCGATGGTGGGGTATTCCATGGCGGGACAGTTTACCAGCCTGGGGGACCGTGGCGGGAAAGGCCCGTCCCGGTGAGCGCCCCGCGGGGCCCCGGCGCGGTATCCGGGCTAGAATGCCGGGATCGTCAGCGAGACGACGCGAGAGAGGGAATGGGGAAGCACATGTCACGATCTTCACGTGTGGCTGCGGCGCTGCTCGCACTGTGGGCGGCGGCCGGCGCCGCGGAGGAGCAGCGTTTCGCCGCCCTGCCCACCGAGCTCGACATCTACGGCGAGGTGCCCGTGGTGCTGACGGCATCGCGCCTCGCGCAGCCGCTGGACGACGCCCCGGCGGCGGTCACCGTCATCGACCGGGAGCTGATCCGCCTGTCCGGTGCGCGCGAGATCGTCGACCTGTTCCGGCTCGTGCCCGGCTTCCTCATCATCACCGACAACGCGGGCATCCGCGCCGTCACCCTCCACGGGCTGGCCGACGTCTACTCCCGCCGCTTCCAGGTGCTCGTCGACGGGCGATCGGTCTATCTGCCCTCGCTGGGTGGTGTCGCCTGGACCGATCTCGGCATCAGCCTGGACGAGATCGAGCGCATCGAGATCATCCGGGGACCGAACGCGGCGGCCTACGGTGCCAACGCCTTCCTTGGCGCCATCAACATCATCACACGCCACGGGGCCGAAACGGTTGGTGACCTCCTGCGTGCACGGGGGGGAGAGGACCACATCCGCGACGGGTATCTCCGTATCGGACGCACCCATGGCGACCTCGACTGGCGCCTGGTCCTGGGAAGGGAGCGCGACACCGGATTCGAAGGCCGTCCCGACACGCGCGACATCCGCTTCCTCAGCCTGAGGATGGACTGGCAGGCCTCCGCCACCGACCGGTGGATGCTCAAGAGCGGCCTGACCGGCGGCTTCCGCCAGGACGGCCGCATCGGCCGCCCCGGCGACCCGCCCCGTCCCATCGACGTGCTCTCCCACTACCAGCACCTCAGATGGAGCCGCGCCGAGGGGGGCGACGAGCTGATGGTCCAGCTCTATCACCAGACGCACCGCATGGACGAGGAATACACCCTCGAGCAGAGCATCGGCGCCTTCCCCCTCACCATCCGTCGCGACAGTCTCATCGTCTCCCAGCGCTGGGAGGTCGAAGTGCAGAGGATCGGTGTGCTCCGGCCGGGGCTGCGGACGGTGCTGGGGGCCAGCTCCCGTCTCGACCGCGTGCGGGCCCGCGAGTATCTGGGGCGTGAAGGCTGGTTGAGCAACCGCCTCCAGCGGGTCTTCGCGACGGTCGAGCTCGCTCCCCGCCCGCGCTGGACCCTCCACGGGGGGCTGATGGTCGAGCGCGACGACATCTCGGGCACCCACCTCTCGCCCCGCCTGTCGCTCAACCTCCGGCCGCACCCGCTGCACACCATCCGTCTGAGCGTCTCGCGCGGCTACCGCAAGCCCCTGCTGGCCGAGGAATACGGCGACGGCACCCTCAGGGGAACGGTCGACCTCGGTGGCGGCCCCGTGCCCGTTTACATACCGACCTTCCGCTCCAGCGGGGGGCTGGACAGCGAGCGGATCATCTCGCGGGAGCTCGGCTACGTGGGACGGTTCAAAGGGCTGACCTTGGACCTGCGCCTGTTCCTCGACCGGCTGGACCGTCTGATAACCTCTTTCGAGCGCCCGGTTCCCCTTACCTTCCCGCCGGGCACGACGGTGGAGGCGCTCGATTTCGCCAACCGCCGTTCGGCCGAGGTGCAGGGCGCCGAGCTCGGCGTGTCCTGGCGGTCCCCGCGCTGGCGCATGCACGGCAGCTACGCCTACACGCGCATCGAGGCCTGGGGCGACGCCGAGGCCGCCGAGCTCGAGCGCAGCGCGCCCCAGCATGTCTGGAGCCTTCTTGTGAGCCGGCGCCTGCCGGAGGGCTGGCGGGCCAGCGCCACCTACTACTTCATCGGCGCCTGGAAGGCGCTCGGCTTCGCAGACCCCATCGGGGCCGTTCGCCGGCTGGACCTGCGGCTCGAGCGCAGCGGCGGCCGCACGCATCCGTGGCGGGTGGCGCTGGTGGCCCAGAACCTGCTCGACACCTATCCCGAGACCCGCTACCGCCCCGGCAAGGGCCCGAACTTCTTCGATACCCGCCTCTTCATCGAGCTGGTGATGCAGCGATGAGGGCCGGATGCGGCCTTGGACGGCGCGGGACGGGACGGGCCATGCGGCTCGTTGCCCTCCTCCCCCTGCTCCTGGGCGCAGGGACGGCTGCGGCCCGCACCACCGTGGTGGTGCTCTACGACCCCGCCCAGGTGCCCCACGTGCGCTTCATCGCCGCCTTCGAGGAGGCGCTCGCGCAGCAGGCACCCGAGGCGCGCCTGGTGCTGCGGCCCCTGGGCGCGGCTCTGCCCGAGCGCAGGCCGCGCCTCCTGGTGGCCGTGGGCTACGAGGCGCTCAAGGCGGCGCTGCCCGGCGAGCAGCCCGTGCTGGCGGTGCTCGTGCCGCGGGTGACGCTCGAGGCGGCCATCGCCAGGGCAGGCCGCAGGCTGGCACCGGACGGGACGGTCACGGCCGTCTACCTGGATCAGCCCCCCGACCGGCGCATGCGTCTCGTACGGCTGATCCTGCCCGGCGCCCGCACGCTGGCGGTGCTGCTCGGGCCGACGTCACGGCGGCAGAGGCCGGCGCTCGAGCGGGCGGCGCGCATCCAGGGCCTGCGCCTGCGTATCGGCGAGGTGGGTCCGGCCGATCGCCCTCCCCGCGTGGCCGAGAGCCTGCTGCCCGGCACGGACGGGCTGCTCGCGGTGCCCGATCCCCTGGTCTACAATCGCTACACGTTGCATGGGATCCTCCTCAGCGCCTACCACCACCACCTACCCATGTTCGGCTTCTCCAAGGGCTACGTGCGCGCGGGCGCGCTGGCGGCCGTCTACAGCGAGCCGCAGGACGTGGCCCGCACGGCGGCCGAGCTGATCCGGTCGGCGCTGCGCCGCCGCTTGCCGCCGCCCGCCTATCCGCGGCTCTTCCGGGTGGCGGTCAACCGCCACGTGGCCCGCTCGCTCGCCGTGACGGTTCCCGACGAGCGAAGGCTGGAGGCGCTGCTGCGGGCCGCGGAGGAGCGTGACCGGTGAGGCGCCTGCGCATCCGGCAGAAGCTCCTGGTCACCAGCCTGCTGCCGGCGGCCTTCGCGGTTCTCGTCATCGGCCTCTACGGGATCGTCACCCGCCTCCTGGAGCTCGAGGAGGCGCTGGAGACCAAGGGCCAGGCCATCGCCAACCAGCTCGCCCCCGCCGCGGAGTATGGGGTCTATGCCGGCAACCTGCCCGTGCTGCGGCGGCTCGTGGAGGCCGCCGCGCGTGAGGCCGACGTGCGCTCGGTGACGATCACGGACCCGGCCGGCAACGTCCTCGCCCGAGCCGAAAGGCCCCCCGCCGTGCGCGGCTGGCTGGTCGAGCACCTCGCGGCCTGGCGGCTGGCCCGCCGCGGCCCCCTGGTCTTCCGCGCGGCCGTCACGAGCACGCCGCTCCCGGTGGACGAGTACGGCTTCTCCGGGCGGGTGCGCGACGCCTTCCGTGAGGAGACGCAGCCGAGCCTGCTCGGCTGGGCCGTGGTCGAGCTGAGCCCCGACCCCATGCTCGCGGACCAGATCGGCATCGTGCTGCGCGGCGTGGGACTCGCTGCCGTGGTCCTTGCGCTCATCGCCTGGTTCGCCGTGCGCACCTCGCGCCGCATCAGCGACCCCCTGCTGAGGCTCAACAGCGCCGTCCAGCGCCTCGCCCACGGCCAGCTCTCCACCCGCGTGCCCGAGACCTCGGACGGCGAGCTCGGCACCCTCGAGCGCGGCATCAACGCCATGGCACAGGCGCTCGAGGCCGCGCGCGCGGAGATGCAGAGCCGCATCGACCAGGCCACGCAGGAGCTGCGCGAGACGCTGGAGGCGGTCGAGATCCAGAACGCGGAGCTGGAGATCGCGCGCCGCAGGGCCCTGGAGGCGAGCCGCGCCAAGTCCGAGTTCCTCGCCAACATGAGCCACGAGATCCGCACGCCCATGAACGGCGTGATCGGCTTCACCAACCTGCTCCTCAAGACCGATCTCGACCCGGAGCAGGCCGAGTACGTCCACACCATCCGCAGGTCCGCCACCGAGCTGCTCGACATCATCAACGACATCCTGGACTTCTCCAAGATCGAGTCCGGCCACGTCACCCTCGAGCAGGTGCCGACGGACCTGCGCGAGTGCGTCGAGGAGGTGGTGGCGCTGCTCGCGCCGGCGGCCTACGAGAAGGGGCTGGAGCTCATCCGGCTCATCTACTCCGACGTGCCCCGCCATGTGGTGGGCGACCCCGTGCGCATCCGGCAGGTGCTGCGCAACCTGGTGAGCAACGCCATCAAGTTCACAGACAGCGGCAGCGTCACCATCCGCGTGATGCTGGAGGAGGAGGCGGACCCCGATGGGGTGGCCACGTTGCGCGTGAGCGTGACCGACACAGGGATAGGCCTGAGCCCGGGCGACCAGAAGCGCCTCTTCACCGCCTTCACCCAGGCCGACACCTCCGCCACCCGCCGCTTCGGCGGCACGGGTCTGGGACTCGTCATCTCGAAGAAGCTGGTCGAGCAGATGGACGGCTCCATCGGGCTCGAGAGCGAGGCCGGCAAGGGCTCCACCTTCTGGTTCACGATGCGCTGCCGGGTGCGGCCGGCGCCGGATGAGGAACCGCCGAGCGCCCTGCGCGGACGCCATGCGCTCCTGTGCGACGCCCATCCCCTCGCCCGGCTCGCCATCCGCCATCAGCTCGCCGAGTGGGGCGTGGAGGTCGAGGACACCGCGGAGCTCACCCGCCTGGGCGGTCTCATCGCCCGGCACGAGGCCGGCGAGCGCCCCTGCGACCTGGTCGTGCTGGGGCTCTCGCGGAGCGAGCTCGCCCGCGAGTCGCTCGAGCCGGTGGCGGGCGCGCTGCGCACCGGGCGCGTTCCGCTCGTGGCGCTGGTGAGCAGCGTGGACCGCGAGGAGCTCGCGCGGGTCGAGTCCGCGGGCTTCGACGTGGTGCTGCCCAAGTCGGTGCCCGCAGACAGCCTGCGTGCGGCCCTCGAAGGCCTCTTCGCCGCCGAGACGCCGGCCGCCTGCCCCGAGGCCGAGCGTCCCCAGGCGGCGCCGGAAGCCGAGCGGGCGCTGCCGCGGCTGCGGGTGCTGGCCGTGGACGACAACCGCATCAACCGCAAGCTGCTGACGGCGCTGCTGGAGCGGCTGGGCCTGGAGGTGGACGAGGCCGAGAGCGGGCAGGAGGCGGTGCGGCTGGCAGAGCGCCACCGCTACGACCTCATCTTCATGGACCTCCACATGCCGGGCATGAGCGGCGAAGAGGCCGCCGCGGCCATCCGTGCCGCCGAGCGCGGCCGCCGGCGCACGCCCATCGTCGCGGTCACCGCCAACGCCCTGCCCGAGACACGCGCGCGGGTGATCCGCGAGGGCATGGACGACTGCCTGGTCAAGCCCATCACGGAGGAGCAGATCGTCGAGACCGTGCGCCAATGGGCGGTGGCCGGACCCGAGCCGCCCGCGCGGCGCGACCTCAGGCCGGGCCACGAGGAAGCCGAGCCGCCCACGCGCACGGCACGCGCGCGGCAGGATGCGGGGCTTTCCGAGGAGCTCCTCGCCATGCTGCTCGAGGAGCTGCCGGCGCACCGCGAAGAACTCCTGGCCGCAGCGTCGGCCGGTGACCACGAACGCCTGCGCGGCTGCGCCCACCAGGTGCACGGCGCCGCCGCCTACTGCAGGGTGGAGGCGCTGCGGGCGGCCGCCCGCGAGCTGGAGAACGCCCTCCTCCGGGAGGAGCCCGAGCGGATCCCGGCGCTCACCGACGCCCTGGTGGCCGAGATCGATCGCGTGCTGGCCGGCCCGCGCCGCCGCACCGCCTAGCCCGCGTGCTGCACCAGGGCGGGCTGGCCCGCTCAGCGCTCGAGGATCACGAACGCGAGGGCAAAGCCGCGTTCGTCGGCGATCGAGAGATGCGCGCGCGTGGCGCCCAGGGCCTCGAAGCGTGCTTGCGCCGTCCCGTGCAGGCGCAGCAGCGGCCTTCCCCGCCCGTCGTGGCCCACCTCGACCTGGCGCAGGCCGATGCCGTCGCCGAAGCCCGTGCCCAGGGCCTTGACGGCCGCCTCCTTGGCTGCGAAACGCCTCGCCACGAAGGGCGCCCACGCCCGCCGCGGCAGCCGCGCCAGGCTCTCGCGTTCGCCGGGGGCGAGCATGCGCCGCACGGCCCGCTCGCCCCAGCGCTCGAGCAGGGCCTCCATCCGCGCCACCTCCACCAGGTCCGCGCCGAGACCGACGATCAAAGGCCCCGCGCCTCCCGCATCAGGCGTTTCATCTCACGCACCGCCTCGCCGAGACCGGTCAGCACGGCCCGCGCGATGATGGCGTGGCCGATGTTCAGCTCGGCGATCCCCTCCAGCGCGGCCACGGGCTTGACGTTCTCGTAGCTCAGGCCGTGGCCGGCGTTGACCTGAAGGCCGGCCTCCAGGCCCAGCCGCACGGCCTCGGCGATGCGCGCGAGCTCCCTCGCCCGCGCCTCCCGGCCCCGCGCCTCGGCATAGTGGCCGGTGTGGATCTCGATCACCGGTGCACCCACGGCAGCCGCCGCCTCGATCTGACGCGGGTCGGGGTCCACGAACAGGGAGACCCTCACCCCGGCCTCCGCCAGCCGCGCGCAGGCCTCGCGCAGCCGCGCGCGCTGGCCGTCGACGTCCAGCCCGCCCTCGGTGGTGAGCTCCTCGCGCCGCTCCGGCACCAGGCAGCAGTCCTCCGGCCGGTAGCGCTCGGCGATCCCCAGCATCTCCTCCGTCACCGCCATCTCCAGGTTCATGCGTGTGAGCAGCACCTCCTTCAGCAGCGCCACGTCGCGCTCCTGGATGTGGCGGCGGTCCTCGCGCAGGTGCAGCGTGATGCCATCGGCGCCCGCCTGCTCGGCCGCCAGCGCCGCGTGCACGGGATCCGGGTAGCGCGTGCGCCGGGCCTGCCGCAGTGTGGCTACGTGGTCGATGTTGACGCCCAGCAGGATCTCACGTGGCTGTGCCATGGGGAGTCTCCGCAGTCCTTCCGGCCAGGGGCCGCGCCATCGTCTCCAGCACCTCGCGCACGCGCCGCTGGCGCGCGCCGAAATGGCGTGCGAGCAGCATGCGCAGCAGGGCGCGCGCCTCCGGGCGCGCCGCCTCGGGCAGCGCCTCGCCGCGTGCGAGAGCGAGCAGCGTGGCGCCCCGCAACCGCAGCCCTCCGTGCGCGGCAGAGGCCGGCACCGGCCCGTGCTCCGGATCGTAGCCGTAGACCCCGTCCGCGCGCACAGGCGCGCCGTGGACGTCGCGTGTGAGCACGGGACCGTAGCCCAGCGCCCCCAGCAGCGCCAGCTCGAAGCGGCGCAGCACGCCGTCCACCTCCGCCCCCGGCCGCGCGAGCCCACGCAGCGCCGCGTCGTAGGCGGCGAAGACCTCCGGGTGCGGATCCTCGCGCGCGAGCGCCGTGCAGGCCAGGCCGTTCAGGTGCAGCGCGCCCACCAGGGCGCGGCCTGCGAGGCGCCAGGGCGGGCCCGCCGGCTCCGCCGCGCGCAGGGTGCGCAGCTCCCCACGCCCCGACCAGCCCAGGAGCAGCGGCTGGAAAGGCTGCAGCAGGCCCCGCACGGAGGCGCGGGGCCGCCGCGCCCCGCGCGCCACCATGCCGACGCGCCCGAGACCTGCGGTGAGCACCTCCAGCAGCAGGCTCGTCTCCCGGTAGGGCCGGGCGTGCAGCACGTAGGCGGCCTCGAGCGCGTGCCTCACGGCTCAGCCCTCGAAGCCCAGCTCGCGGAGCGCGCGCCGGCTGGAGGGCCAGCCCTCACGCACCCGCACCCAGAGCTGCAGGAACACCTTCTCGCCGAAGAGCAGCTCCATCTCCCGGCGGGCACGCGTGCCGGCGGTCTTCAGCACCCGCCCCTCACGGCCGATGACGATGGGCTTCTGGCTCTCGCGCTCCACCCAGATGACGGCGCCGATCCGCAGCAGGCCGTCCTCCCGCTCGAAGGCCTCGATCTCCACCGCGAGCGCGTACGGCAGCTCCTGCCCGAGGATGGCCATGAGCTTCTCGCGCACCAGCTCCGCGGCCAGGAAGCGCTCGTCGCGGTCGGTGATGGTGCCGGGCGGGAAGAGATGCGGCCCCTCGGGCAGGCGCTCGAGGATGCAGCGCTCCAGCACGTCCACCTGCCGGCCCTTGAGGGCCGAGACGGGGACGATCTCGGCGAGCTCGCGCCGACGCGAGAGCTCGTCCAGGCAGGGCAGCAGGCGCGCCTTTTCCTTCACGCGGTCGATCTTGTTGACCGCGGCGATCACCGGCGCGCGCACGCCCTCCAGGTGGCGCAGCACATTGTCGTCCTCGGGGGTCCAGCGCAGCGCCTCGACCACCAGCACCACCACATCCACGTCCTCGAGCGCCCCGAGCGCGGCCTTGTTCATGAGCTTGTTGAGCGTGCGCCTGGCGCGCGTGTGCAGCCCGGGCGTGTCCACGTAGACAGCCTGCACGGGGCCGACCGTGCGCACGCCCAGGATGCGGTGCCGGGTGGTCTGGGGCTTGGAGGTGACGATGGAGACCTTGCGGCCCACGAGGGCGTTGAGCAATGTGGACTTGCCCACGTTGGGCCGCCCCACCAGGGCCACGAAGCCGCAGCGCGTGGGCGTCCCGGCCGTTCCCGGTTCTGCGGCCGTCTCCGTCATGTCTCGCCCTTCTTCGAGCCCTCGAGCCGCGCCAGGGCCGCCTGGGCGGCCGCCTGCTCGGCACGGCGCCGGCTGGAGCCCTCGCCCACCGTCGCCTCGTCCAGCCCCTCCACCTCGCAGGCCACCGTGTAGCGGCGGGCATGCTCCTCGCCCGCCACCGCCACCACGCGGTACTGCGGGAGCGGGCGCTTGCGCGCCTGCAGCCACTCCTGCAGCCGGGTCTTGGGGTCCTTGAGCGCCTCCGCCTGGGGCTGGCGTCGCAGGGGTTCGTCCAGCACCCGCGTCACCACGGCGCGCGCCGCCTCGAGGCCCGCATCCAGATAGACGGCGCCGATCAGCGCCTCCAGGGCATCGGAGAGGATGGAGGCGCGGCGGTGGCCGCCGCTGCGCAGCTCGCCCGGACCGAGCCGCAGGAGCTCGCCGAGGCCCAGCCCGGCGGCCGCGCGCGCCAGGGTGGACTCGCGCACCAGCCAGGCCCGCCGCCGGCTGAGCTCACCCTCCTCCGCCTGCGGGTGCTCCCGGTAGAGCAGCTCGGCGACCACCAGCCCCAGCACGGCATCGCCCAGGAACTCCAGCCGCTCGTTGCTCGCCGAAGCGCCGCCCACGCTGCGATGGGTCAGCGCCCGTTCCAGCAGGGCGCGATCCCGGAACACGTGGCCCAGCCGGCGCTCGAGCTGCTCGAGCCCCGCCTGTCGGGCCTGCGCGCCCACCGCCCTCCTCAGCCGCCCACCAGGCGCACCTCGCGCCGGAAGCGCGCCACCACGTCCAGGTTGCCGATCAGGTGCGTGCGGGCCTCGTACTCCACGCTCAGGCGCACCAGTCCGGGGCCGCCCTGGATGCGCACGTCGCGGGCCCTGACGCTGCGCACGTCGTTGATGTCGAAGCGCCGCGCGAGCAGGCGCCTGATCTCCCCGCGCGGCTTGCGCGTGACGTCGGGCTCGCTCTTGAGCGATTCCATCGAGGCGGCCACCCGGAAGTACTCCAGATAGAGCGGGGTCAGGCGCATCGCCACGATGCCGAAGAAGGTCACCAGGACGACGACGGTCAGCCACCCCCAGAAGGTGAGCCCGCGCTGCCGATGCATGGGTGCCGCCATCTCCTCCCTCCTCTGCCGGCGCCGTTCAGCGGATCCTCAGCCCGATGCGTCCCCATTGTACGCCACCACCGCCCGAGTCCCAGCTCATCCACACCAGGAAGGCCTTGCCCACCAGGTTCTCCTCGGGCACCGTCCCCCAGATGCGGCTGTCGTTGCTGTTGTCGCGGTTGTCGCCCATGACGAAGTAGTGCCCGGGCGGCACCACGTACTCCATGTCGAAGGCGGGGGCCTCGGGCCGGATCAGGATACGATGCCGGATCCCCTCCAGGTCCTCCAGCCGCTCCTCGGCGCCGGCCATGTGCCGGCGCTCCCCGGCACCGGGATAGGCACCGAGCGGACGCTGTGGCATGGGACGGCCATTGACGTAGAGCACCTTGTCGCGGTAGGCGATGCGGTCTCCGGGCAGGCCCACCACGCGCTTGATGTAGTCGGTGGAGGGATCGCGCGGGTAGCGGAAGACCACCACGTCGCCACGCCGGGGCTCGCCGACGTCGAGGATCTTGGTGTTGATCACCGGCAGGCGCAGCCCATAGGCGAACTTGTTGACGAGGATGAAGTCGCCGGCCAGCAGGGTCGGCATCATCGAGCCCGAGGGGATGCGGAAGGGCTCGACCACGAAGGAGCGGATGACGAGCACGATGAGGATGACGGGGAAGAAGGAGCGCGCGTAGTCCACCACCCAGGGCTCGCGCGCCGGGGCCTCGCCCGCGGCCGCGGCCTCGCGTCGCCGGGGCGCGAGGAAGGCGGCGTCGAAGGCCCAGATGCCGCCCGTCACCGCCGCGGCCAGGACCAGGAAGGTGGGAAAATCCATGGGCAGCTCCTTCTTTCGCTATTGCCTCTCGACGCGCAGCACGGCCAGGAAGGCTTCCTGGGGTATCTCCACCTTGCCGAGCTGCTTCATGCGCTTCTTGCCCGCCTTCTGCTTCTCCAGCAGCTTGCGCTTGCGGGTGATGTCCCCGCCGTAGCACTTGGCGGTGACGTTCTTGCGCAGGGCCTTGACCGTGGAGCGGGCGATGACCTGTGAGCCGATGGCCGCCTGGATCGCCACCTCGAAAAGCTGGCGTGGGATGAGCTCGCGCATGCGCTCGACCAGCTCGCGCCCGCGCTCGCGCGCCTTGGAGCGGTGGACGATGACCGAGAGCGCGTCCACCCGCTCGCCGTTGATGAGGATGTCGAGCTTGACCAGGTCGGCCGGGTCGAAGCGCAGGAAGTGGTAGTCGTAGGAGGCGAAGCCGCGGCTGACCGACTTGAGGCGGTCGAAGAAGTCGAGCACGACCTCCGCCAGCGGCAGCTCCCAGACGAGCTGCACCTGCCCGCCCAGGTACTGCATGCGCTTCTGCACCCCGCGCTTGTCCACACACAGGCCCATGACGGCGCCCACGTGCTCCTGCGGGCAAAGGACGGTGGCTTCGATGATGGGCTCGCGGATCTCGGCGATCTCGTTCGGGGGCGGGAGCCGCGCCGGGTTGTCCACCTCCACCACCTCGCCCGCGCGCGTGAGCACCTGGTAGACCACGGTGGGCGCGGTGGTGATGAGCTCGAGGCCGTACTCGCGCTCGAGCCGCTCCTGCACGATCTCCATGTGCAGCATCCCCAGGAAGCCGCAGCGGAAGCCGAAGCCGAGCGCCTGGGAGGTCTCGGGCTCGTAGTGCAGGGCCGCGTCGTTGAGGCGCAGCTTGGCGAGCGCCTCGCGCAGGGCCTCGTAGTCCTCGGAGGCCACGGGGAAGAGGCCGGCGAACACGCGCGGCTGCATCTTGCGGAAGCCGGGCAGCGGCGCCGCCGCCGGACGGTCGGCATGGGTGAGCGTGTCGCCCACGGGCGCGCCCTCCACGTCCTTGATGCCGGCGATGACGTAGCCCACCTCGCCCGCGCGCAGGCGCTCGCGCGGCTGGCGCTTGGGCGTGAAGATGCCCACCGCCTCCACCTGCGAGACCCGCCCCGTGGACATGACCCGGATGCGGTCGCGCAGCGCGAGCGTTCCCTGCATCACGCGCACGAGGCTCACCACGCCCAGATAGCTGTCGTACCAGGAATCGACGATGAGGGCCTGGAGGGGGGCTTCCGGATCACCCTGCGGCGGCGGGATGCGTGCCACCAGCGCTTCCAGCAGGTCCTCCACGCCTTCGCCGGTCTTGGCGCTCACCCGGAGGGCGTCGTGGGCCTCGATCCCGATGATCTCCTCGATCTCGCGCGCCACGCGCTCGGGATCGGCCGATGGGAGATCGATCTTGTTGAGCACCGGCAGCACCTCGAGCCCCTGCTCCACGGCCGTGTAGCAGTTGGCCACGCTCTGGGCCTCCACGCCCTGGGCCGCGTCCACCACCAGCAGCGCACCCTCGCAGGCGGCGAGCGAGCGCGAGACCTCGTAGCTGAAGTCCACGTGGCCGGGCGTGTCGATGAAGTTGAGCTCGTAGGTCCGGCCGTCGCGGGCGCGGTACTCGAGGGTGACGGCCTGGGCCTTGATGGTGATGCCGCGCTCACGCTCGAGGTCCATGGAGTCCAGGACCTGTGCCTTCATCTCGCGCTCGCTCAGGCCGCCGCAGATCTGGATGAAACGGTCGGCGAGCGTGGACTTGCCGTGGTCCACGTGCGCGATGATGGAGAAGTTGCGGATGCGCTTGAGGTGGTCGGCTTCGCTCACGGTCGCTCTAGCAGCGCCTCCACGGCGGCGCGGTCCAGGCGGTGGCGGCACAGCTCCCTTCCGTCGTGGGCGAGCACCGGCACGTCGAGGCCGTAGCGCGCCGCCAGCCCCGGATCGGAGTCCACGTCCACACGCTCCAGGCGCCACCCGTGCGCGGCCAGCAGCGGGAGCAGCTCCCGCTCCATGGCCTCGCACAGATGGCAGCCCTCGCGGTGGTAGAGGGTCAGCGCCCTCACTTCCCGTCGGGAACGCGCAGCGCCAGGAAGAGCGGCCCGCCACCGCGCTGCACCAGGACGGGCACGGAACGCCCGCCCTTCAGGGCACGGGTGATGCGGCGGTAGGCCTCCAGGTCCTTCACCGGGCGGGTGTCGATGCGCAGGATCACGTCGCCGGACCGCAGGCCCGCCTCCCGTGCGGGCGCGCCCGTTACGCGCACCACGCGCACGCCGCCGTCCTCCAGGCCGAGCTCCTGGCGGGTCTCTTCGTCCAGCGGCTCGAGCACCAGGCCGAGGCGCGTATCCTCGTAGCGGCGCGCCTTGCCGCCCGTGCCCACCTCCTCGGGGAGCTCGCCGATGCGCACGGTGACGGTGCGGGGACGTCCGTCACGGACGATGCGGATGCGCACGCGCTTGCCCACCGGCGTGCGCCCCACCAGCGGCGGCAGGCTGCCCGAGTCCGGCACGGGATGGCCATCGTACTCGACGATGATGTCGCCCACACGCAGGCCCGCCCTGGCCGCGGGGCTGTCGGGTAGCACCTTGGCGATGAGCGCGCCCTCGGGCTTGTCGAGCCCGAAGGACTCGGCGAGGTTGCGCGTCACGTCCTGGATCAGCACCCCGAGCCAGCCGCGCGTGACCCGCCCTTTGGTGCGCAGCTGCTCCACCACCTCCATGGCGATGTCGATGGGGATGGCGAAGGACAGCCCCATATAGCCGCCGGTGCGGCTGTAGATCTGGGAGTTGATGCCCACCACCTCGCCATCCATGTTGAACAGCGGCCCGCCGGAGTTGCCGGGGTTGATGGCCACGTCGGTCTGGATGAAGGGCACGTAGTTCTCCGAGGGGAGGCTGCGGCCCTTGGCGCTGACGATGCCGGCCGTGGCCGAATGGTCGAAGCCGAAGGGCGAGCCGATGGCGAGCACCCACTCGCCCACCTCCAGGTCCCTGGAGCTGCCGATCTTGACGGTGGGCAGAGGGCGATCGCTCTCGACCTTGAGGAGCGCGATGTCGGTGCGCTCGTCCTTGCCCACCACCTTGGCGTCCAGCTCGCGCCGGTCGGACAGGCGCACGATGATGCGCTCGGCGCCCTTGATGACGTGGTAGTTGGTGAGGATGTAGCCGTCGGGCGAGATCACGAAGCCTGAACCGAGGCTGCGGGCGTCGAACTCCTCGCCCTCGCCGCCGAAGAAGCGCTTCAGCCATTCGCCGAAGGGGGTGCCTTCGAGATCCGGGATCTCCACGCCCGGCGGCAGCGCCGGATGGCGGCGCACCACCTTCTGCGTGGTGGAGATGTTGACCACCGCCGGGCCGTAGCGCTTGACGAGCCCGGTGAAGTCCGGCAGCCCTCGCGCCTGGGCCGTCGCGGCCGCAGCCAGCACGAGGATGGCGATGAAGACGCGCTGCAGTTTCACGGCGGGTTCCCTTCCTTTCATACGCTTGCGGGGCCATCGGGCCCCGCAGATTGGACAATTATAGGGTCTGCGGCCCCTGGCGCGCACGCCTCCGGCGGGGTCGCCCGGACGGCGACATCCGGGCTAGAGGCGACGCAGCACCACGGGCTGGAAGCGCGGGTCACCGTGCAGCCGGCGCAGGCGCGCCCGGCTCCACAGGCCGGTGCCGGCCAGCCCGGCCAGCGCCCCCACGGCCGCGGGGCTATCGCCCGGCCCCAGGAGCAGGCTGGCGAGCACACCCCCGCCGATGAGTCCGGCCAGGGGCACGAGATAGACCCAGAGCGAGCCGCGCACCAGGGCGCCTTCGGCCAGCCCCACCAGCACCTCGTCTCCGGGACGGGCGCCGGCGCGGTTGAGGGCGCGCACCTGCCGGCGCCGGCGCTGGAGCCAGCGCTGCAGGCCGGCGGTGCCGCAGGCGGTGCGGGCGGCGCAGCCCCCGCAGGCGCCGGGCCTTGCCTCGATCCAGGCGTAGTCGCCCTCCACCGCCACCACCCTTGCGCGCTCCTCGATCATGGCCGGGCCTCCTGCACGCGCCGCACGTGGCGCGCGACGAGCTCCACGGTGGCCGGAGGCACCTCGCCCACCGCTGTCACCTGGTAGCCCTGGATCACGGCCCCGTAGGCGCTCATGGCGCCCATGCGCGTCAGCCCCTCCATGAAGCCCTCTTCGGAGTCGGGCCGGTCCACATAGACCGAGACCGAGGCGAGCCCGTCGCTCAACATGAAATGCTCGACCAGGAACGTGCTCATGGGCAGCCGGCGCAGGTCATGCCTCCGGACCTCGAAGCCGGGCGGCATCCGGGTGACCACCCACTGTCCCGCCTCGGGGAGGGACGAACTCGAGCTGCCCTCCCCGGACCCATCCTTTCCGGCATACCAGGTGAAGCCTGCCGCATCCTGGGCCGGGCGCAGCGCCGCGGCGGGGATGTCGATCCCGATGTCCACCTGGGTGAACATCATCTGCTCCACGGGGCGGCCTTGCTCGTCGAGCACCTCGAATTTCAGAGGCAGGCGCGTGGCCTCGTCCACCCAGAAGCGGTATCCGTAGCGGTAGCCGTCCCGCGCGCGCACCAGCACGACGCGAGCCCGCCGGCCCGCGATGCGGTCGCTGCCCTCGAGCTCGAGGGCATAGTGGCGCTCGATACGGGCGAGATCCAGGGGCAGCACGCCGGGGAACGATCGCCCGGGACGGCGCTTCTCCACCACCACGGCCCGGGCGTCCGGCAGGATACAGGTGACCTTCCGGGGATCGCGGATCACCTCGCGGGGCGGACCATTGAGAGACAGGATGCGCTCGTGCTCACCCTCCTCGTCCACCCGGTGCAGGAGGCGCATGACCTCCAGCCGGCCGTCGTGCTGATAGACGAGCACGCCGCTGTAGTTCAGCGCCTGCACCGCGGCGCCCATGCCGAGCAGCCACTCGCGCGCGCCCTCGGCCGCGGCGGTGCCGGCGGCGAGCGCCAGCAGGGCGGCCAGTGCGGCCGTCTGCCAGCGCACGGAGTCCTCAGCGGCGCGCATCGGCGGCATCGGCGTCATAGCTCACGACACGGGCATAGGGCATGATCCCCTGCAGCCTGCCGGCGGCGGCGAGCTCGTTGTGGGTGACCAGATAGCCGTTCAGACGCTGCGCGATCACCGGCCGCACGGAGGCCCACTGTGTCCCTTCCCAGACGGGACGGCCTGCGGTGGTGGGGGACGGCGCCTGCGCCACCACCGGCACGGCAGGCTCCGGGGCCCGCGCGCGCAGCGCCAGCACGGCCATCGCTGCCACCGAGGCCGCCAGCGCCAGCCCCGCGGCGGCCTGCAGCCAGCGGCCGCGCAGTCGGCCGACGAGGCCGGGCGCGGGGGCCGGCAGCTCGGGCAGACGCGCCTCGATGCGTGCCGCCAGCGCCGGATCGAGCCTCCGCGGAAGGCTGCGTCGCAGCGCCTCGCCGATCAGGTGGTAGCGTTCCCAACGGCGCCGCAGGTCGGCGTCCGTGGCGAGGCGGCGCACCATGAAGCGCGCCTCGCTGCCCCCGAGCTCGCCGTCCACCAGGGCCGAGAGCCGCTCCAGCAGTGCCGGATCATCGTGAAGTTCCTCTGCCCTGCTCATGGATGTCCTCCTGCCGCGCTCACTCCAGCAAGGGCCTGAGCCGGCGGTCGATGGCCTCACGGGCGCGGAAGATGCGCGAGCGCACCGTCCCGATGGGACAGCCCATGGCCTCGGCGATCTCCTCGTAGCTCATGCCCTCGACCTCGCGCAGGGTGATGGCCGTGCGCAGATCCTCGGGCAGGGACGCGATGGCCTCGGCCACGGTGCGCTCGATCTCCTCGCTGAGGAGCAGCCCCTCCGGTGTGTCGTAATCCTTGAGACGGGAATCCCGCTCCATCCATACCGCATCCTCCGCGGCGATGTCCTCGCCCGGTGGGCGCCGGCTCTGGGCCACGAGATGGTTCTTGGCCGCGTTCACCGCGATCCGGTAGAGCCACGTGTAGAAGGCGCTCTCGCCGCGGAAGCCTGGGAGCGCCCGGTAGGCCTTGAGGAAGACCTCCTGGGTCACGTCCAGCGCTTCCGATGGGTCGGTCACGTAGCGCGAGACCAGGTTGACGATCTTGTGCTGGTACTTGCGCACCAGCGCGTCGAAGGCCTCGCGCTCGCCACGCTTCGCCCGCTCGACCAGCTCCGCGTCGACGCTCGCCTCCAGCCCCATCGTCGAGGGACACCTCCGTCCCGGGCAAATCCCTATGCCCAAATAGGTAGACCACGGGGCGGGCCCGGAGTTCGCTAACCCGCCCCTTCGCCTGCGGCCGCCGGGGCCGCTATAGTGTCCGGAACCTTACCCCAGGGCAGCGCGCCATGGCCACCCAAAGCAGCTACGACGTGCTCGTGATCGGCAGCGGGGCCGCCGGCCTCGGCGTGGCGCTGCGCCTGGCGGGCCGGGCGAGCGTGGCCGTCCTGTCCAAAGGGCGGCCCGACGAGGGCGCCACGGCCATGGCCCAGGGAGGTGTGGCCGCGGTGCTCGACCCGGGCGACTCCATCGAGGCCCACGTGCGCGACACCCTCGCCGCCGGCGCCGGCCTGTGCAACGAGGCGGTGGTGCGTTTCGTGGTCGAGCGCGGGCCGGAGGCGATCCGCTGGCTGCTGGACCTGGGGGTGCCCTTCACCACCGAGGCCACCGAGGACGGCCAGATCCGCTACCACCTCACGCGCGAGGGCGGCCACAGCCACCGGCGCGTCATCCACGCCGCCGACGCCACCGGCCGCGCCATCGAGCGCACCCTGCTCGAGCGCGCCCGCGAGACGGCCGGGGTGGAGGTCCTGCCCTGGCGCGTCGCCGTGGATCTCATCACCACGACCAAGCTGGGCCTGCCGGGCCGGCGGGTGCTCGGGGCCTACGTGCTCGACCGCGAGCTCGGGCGTGTGGAGGCGATTCGCGCCCGCTGCGTGGTGCTCGCCACCGGGGGCGCGAGCAAGGTCTACCTCTACACCAGCAACCCGGACTGCGCCACGGGCGACGGCATCGCCATGGCCTGGCGCGCCGGCTGCCGGGTGGCGAACATGGAGTTCATGCAGTTCCACCCCACCTGCCTCTACCATCCGCAGGCCAAGTCCTTCCTCATCACCGAGGCCGTGCGCGGCGAAGGCGGGCGGCTGCTGCTGCCGGACGGGACGCCCTTCATGCACCGCTTCGACCCGCGCGGCGAGCTCGCCCCGCGCGACATCGTCGCGCGCGCCATCGACCACGAGATGAAGCGCCTCGGCATCGACTGCGTCTACCTGGACATCAGCCACAAGCCGGCCGAGTTCATCCGGCGCCACTTTCCCACGGTCCACGCCCGCTGCCTGGAGTTCGGCTACGACATGACGCGCGAGCCCATCCCGGTGGTGCCCGCGGCCCACTACACCTGCGGCGGGGTGGTGACCGACCTCGCCGCGCGCACCGACCTCGAGGGTCTCTACGCCGTGGGCGAGGTGGCTCACACGGGTCTCCACGGGGCCAACCGCATGGCGAGCAACTCGCTGCTGGAGTGCCTGGTCTTCGCCGAGGCGGCCGCGGCGGACATCGCCGCAGCCCTGTCCCGCGCTCCGGCTCCGCCTGCGCTGCCCGAGTGGGACGAGAGCCGGGTCACCGACTCCGACGAGATGGTGGTGGTCTCCCACAACTGGGACGAGCTGCGCCGCTTCATGTGGGACTACGTGGGCATCGTGCGCACCACCAAGCGTCTGCAGCGGGCCAAGCGGCGCGTGGACCTGCTGCTCGGCGAGATCGAGGAGTACTACGGTCACTTCCGCGTCACCGCCGACCTGCTGGAGCTGCGTAACCTGGCCCTGGTGGCCGATCTCATCATCCGCTCGGCGCTGGCGCGGCAGGAGTCCCGTGGCCTGCACTACACGCTGGATCACCCCGAGCCGGACGACAGCCGTCCACCCGCGGACACGGTGCTCGTGCCCCCCGCGGCGCCGGCGGCCGGGTCGCCGCGGCACGGGCACGGGGCCGGCACTTCCTGAGAGTCTGGTCTAAGTAATCACTTCAACCGATTGTTGAGTCTGAGATAAACGCGCAGGCGACGGTGCGTATCCTGCCCCAGCGCCGCCGCACTCCAGACGGCCTCGGCCCACCCACGCGGCAGCCGCCAGCGAAGCACCGTCCATGGGCCGAGGGCCTGCCAGGCCACGAGCTCGGCATCCACCGGCCCCTCCGCCCCCGTCATCCACAGGGTCCAGCCCCCGTCGCCGCGCCACAGGGCCCGCGCCACCGAAGGCCTGCGCCGGTGCAGCCTCGCCTCGGCGGTGAGCGCCGCCACGGCCACCGGCAGCCCCCAGGGCCAGGGCAGGGCGAGCGCCAATGCCGCGGCCGCCACGGCCTGCACGGCCCGGCGCAGGCGGGCCGGACCCGGGGCCGGGTGCGGCTCAAGGCGCAGCGCCGGCGCGGATCGCCGCGACGACACGGGCCATCTCCCCGTCCATGGGGCGGGCATCGCCGATGAGCCAGCCGGCCAGCACGGGGTCCGGCATCTCCAGGAGGCGCTCGAAGGCGGCGCGCCCGGCCTGGTCGAGCCGTGCGTAGCCACGCTCGAGGAAGCCCTCCAGCAGCAGCTCGAGCTCCTTCATCCCGCGCCGGCAGCGCCAGCGCATCCGGCCCTCGACGGCGGCCGGCGTGGTCACCTGCTCCGGGCTCACGGGATCAGAGGGCATCCTGCAGCATGCGGCGGCGGATCCGGGCGATGGCCCCGCTCGGATCCAGCCCCTTGGGGCAGACCTCGACGCAGTTCATGATCGTGTGGCAGCGGAACAGCCGCCAGGGCCCGTCCAGGTCGTCCAGGCGTGCCTGGGTGGCACGGTCTCGGCTGTCCTCGATCCAGCGGGCGGCGGCGAGCAGCGCCGCCGGCCCCAGGAAGCGGTCCGGGTTCCACCAGAAGGAGGGGCACGCGGCGGAGCAGCAGGCGCACAGGATGCACTCGTAGAGCCCGTCCAGGCGCTCGCGCTCGGCCGGGCCCTGGCGCCGCTCCACCTCCGGCTCGGGCTCGTCGTTCTGCAGCCAGGGACGGATCGAGCGGTACTGGCGGTAGAAGGGCCCCATGTCCACCACCAGGTCGCGGATCACGGGCAGCCCGGGCAGGGGGCGTATGGTGACGGGCTCGGCGAGGCCCGCGAGCGGGGTGATGCAGGCGAGCCCGTTGCGGCCGTTGATGTTCATGCCGTCCGAGCCGCACACGCCCTCGCCGCAGGAGCGGCGGAAGCTGAGCGTCTCGTCCTGCGCCTTGAGCAGCAGCAGGGCGTCCAGCAGCATCATGCCGGGCTCGACGAGGGCGTCGTCGAGCTCGTAGTCCTGCATGCGCGGCGCCTCGTCGCGCTCGGGGTCGTAGCGGTAGATCCGGAACCGCATCGCCGGCCCCTCAGTAGACCCGCTCCTTGGGCGGGAAGGGCTCGACGGTGAGCGGCTTGAGCCGCACGGGCTTGTAGTCGAGCCGCTGCCCTTCCCGGTAGTAGAGCGTGTGCCGCAGCCAGTGGACGTCGTCGCGCTCCGGATGGTCGATGCGCGAGTGCGCCCCGCGCGACTCCTTGCGCGCCAGCGCCGAGACCACCGTGGCGAGCGCGCATTCCATCAGGTTCTCCAGCTCCAGCGCCTCCACGCGCGCGGTGTTGAAGACCTTGCTGTGGTCGCGCAGCACGGCGTGCTCGAGCCGCTCGGCCAGCGCCCGTACCTTCTTCAGCCCCTCGGCCAGCACCTCCTCGTTGCGGAAGACGCCGCAGTGCGCCTCCATCACCTCCTGCAGCTCGCGCCGGATATCGGCCACGGACTCGCCCTCGCCCTTGCGCTCCCAGCGCGCCAGTCGTGCGAGCGCCCGGTCCACGCTGTCGCCGCGCGTGGGCCGGTGGTAGCGGTTCTCCTCCAGATACTCGATCATACGGTTGGCCGCCGCGCGCCCGAAGACCAGGATGTCGAGCAGCGAGTTGCCGCCGAGGCGGTTGGCCCCGTGCACCGAGACACAGGCGCATTCGCCTGCGGCGTACAGGCCCGGCACCGGCTCCTCAGGGCCGTGGCGCTCCGGCACCACCACCTCGCCGTGGCGGTTGGTGGGGATGCCGCCCATGGTGTAGTGGGCGGTCGGGTAGACCGGGATGGGTTGCTCGATGGGATCCAGGTGGAGGAAGGTCAGGCACATGTCGCGGATCCCCGGCAGCCGCTTCTTGATGATCTCCGCCCCCAGGTGGTCGAGCTTGAGCAGCACGTGGTCGCCGCGCGGCCCGCAGCCGCGCCCTTCGCGCACCTCGGTGGCGATGGCACGGCTGACCACGTCGCGGCTGGCGAGGTCCTTGGCGTGGGGCGCGTAGCGCTCCATGAAGCGCTCTCCGTCCTTGTTGACGAGGTAGCCGCCCTCGCCGCGGGCGCCCTCCGTGATGAGCATCCCCTTGCCGGCGATGCCCGTGGGGTGGAACTGGAAGAACTCCATGTCCTGCAGCGGGATGCCCGCGCGCAGGGCCATGGCGTGGCCGTCGCCGGTGTTGATGAGGGCGTTGGTGGTGGTGCGGAAGAGCTGCCCCACCCCGCCGGTGGCGAGGAGCGTCGCCTTGGCCTCGATCAGCAGCGGCTCCCCGGTGGCGATGTCCAGCACCACCGCGCCGAGCACGCAGCCCTCCTCGTCGCGCACCAGGTCGAGGGCGAAGTACTCGTCGAAGAAGTGGGTGCGCGCGCGGATGTTCTGCTGGTAGAGGGTGTGCAGGATGGCATGGCCCGTGCGGTCGGCCGCGGCGCAGGTGCGTGCCGCCTGCGCGCCGCCGAAGTCCTGGCTCTGCCCCCCGAAGGGGCGCTGGTAGATGCGCCCGTCGTCCAGGCGCGAGAAGGGCACGCCGTAGTGCTCAAGCTCGTAGACCACGCGCGGGGCGGCGCGGCACATGTACTCGATGGCATCCTGGTCGCCAAGGTAGTCGCTGCCCTTGACCGTGTCGAACATGTGCCAGTGCCAGTTGTCGGGCAGCACGTTGCCGAGGGCGGCGTTCACCCCGCCCTGGGCGGCCACCGTGTGCGAGCGGGTGGGAAAGACCTTGGAGACCACGGCCACGTGCGCCTCGGCCTCGGCGAGCTGCAGGGCCGCGCGCAGGCCGCCCCCGCCCGCGCCGATGATGAGCGCGTCGAAGCGCCGCCGCGGGATGCGCGCGCTCACGGCGCCGCCCTCCCTGCCGGGGTCCACCGCCGGTGGTCCGGGCTCGAACGCGGCAGCAAGATCGAGCCTCCCCACCTGAGGGCGCTGCGGCGCTCCCCGCACCTGCGCGCTCCGCGCGCCCGTGTCCGCGCCGCCCTCCCTGCCGGGGTCCACCGCCGGGGGTCCGGGCTCGAACGCGGCAGCAAGATCGAGCCTCCCCACCTGAGGGCGCTGCGGCGCTCCCCGCACCTGCGCGCTCCGCGCGCCCGCGTCCGCGCCGCCCTCCCTGCCGGGGTCCACCGCCGGTGGTCGG
>JALSJE010000014.1 GCA_026989495.1 Gammaproteobacteria bacterium
AGTCGGTGACCTCGGGCACGGTGGCGAGGTGCCCGCCGAGCTCGGCGAGCACGCGCGCGGTGTCCTCGACGGTGCTCCCTTCGGGCATGTCCACCACCACCTGGAACTCGGACTTGTTGTCGAAGGGCAGCATCTTGAGGATCACCGCCTGTGTGACGGCGAGCGAGACGGCGCCGGCGATCAGCACGAGCACCCCGCCCAGCATGAGCCAGCGCCGGCGCGCGCCGCGCCGCTCGTCGAGGAAGGGCCCGATCAGGCGCCGGTAGAGGGCGAGCATGCGCCCGCCCTCCTCCTCGCCGGCATGGGTGTGGTGGCGCGCGCGCGCGAGCAGCCGCCCGGCCATCCAGGGCGTGACGACGAAGGCCACGGCGAGCGAGATCAGCATGCCGGTGCTGGCGTTGATGGGGATGGGGCTCATGTAGGGCCCCATGAGGCCCGTGACGAAGGCCATGGGCAGGAGCGCGGCGATGACGGTGAAGGTGGCGAGGATGGTGGGCCCGCCCACCTCGTCCACCGCCCAGGGGATGATCTCGCCGAGGCTCCCGGTGCTCAGTACGCGGTGGCGGTGGATGTTCTCCACCACCACGATGGCGTCGTCCACCAGGATGCCGATGGAGAAGATGAGGGCGAAGAGCGAGACGCGGTTGAGGGTGAAGCCCCAGGCCCAGGAGGCGAACAGCGTCACCGCGAGCGTGATGACGACGGCGGCGCCGACGATGACGGCCTCGCGCCAGCCCAGGGCGAGCAGCACCAGCAGCACCACCGTGGCGGTGGCGAAGATCAGCTTGTGGATGAGGGTGCGGGCCTTGTCGTCGGCGGTGGCGCCGTAGTTGCGCGTGACCGTGGCGTGCACGCCCTCCGGCACGAGGATGCCCTTGAGCGCCTCGAAGCGCTCGATCACCTGGGCGGCGATGTCCACGGCGTTGGTGCCGGGCTTCTTGGCGATGGCGATGGTGACGGCCGGATAGGTGCCGCCGCCGGCGGGCAGGCCCTTGGCCCCGGCCGCGGGCCCGGTGCCCAGCCACACGTACTGCTCGGGCTGGTCCGGGCCGAAGCGGATCTCGGCCACGTCGCGGAGGAAGACGGGCGCGCCCCCGTGCAAGCCCACCACCAGGTCGCCCACCTCCTCCGGCGAGGTGAGGAAGGCGCCGGCCTGCACCGGGATCTCCTCGCCGCCGCCCACGACGGAGCCGGCGTCGCGCGAGGCGTTGGCCGTGACCAGGGCGCCGCGCAGGGCCTCCAGCCCGATGCCGTAGGCGGCGAGCCGCGCCGGGTCCAGCAGCACGTGGACCACGCGGTCGGGGGCGCCGATGGTGTAGATGTCGCGCGTGCCCGGCACGCGCTTGAGCTCGGCCTCGATGGCGTGGGCGACCTGGGCCAGCTCGTGGGCGCCGCGGGTGGGGTCGTCGGTCCACAGGGTGAGGGTGACGATGGGCACGTCGTCGATGCCCATCGGGCGGATGATGGGCTGGCCCACGCCGAGGTTGGGCGGGAGCCAGTCGCGCTTGGAGAAGAGCTTGTTGTAGAGGCGGACGATGGCGCGGGTGCGGTCCTCGCCCACGCGGAACTGCACCGTGAGCACGGCCATGCCCGGGCGCGACATGGAGTAGACGTGCTTGATGCCCTTGATCTCCGAGAGCACCTGCTCCGCTGGCGTGGCCACCAGGTGCTCGACCTCCTGCGCCGTCGCCCCCGGGAAGGGGATGAAGACGTTGGCGAAGGTGACGTCGATCTGGGGCTCCTCCTCGCGGGGGGTGATGAGCACCGCGAGCAGGCCGAGCAGCAGCCCCGTCAGGGCGATGAGGGGCGTGATCTCGTTGTCCTGGAAGAGCCGGGCGATGCGCCCGGAGACGCCCAGCCTGCGGTCTGCCGCGCTCACGGTCCGGCCCTCCGGCAGTCAATGGCGTGGCGGTGGCGGCAGGCACGCCCCCTCCCCCGGCCCCTCCCCCGAAGGGGGAGGGGGGCATGTGCAGATCCCGCGCTCACGGCGCCGCCTCCGCCGCCTGGGCCTTGAGGGCGGTGCCGGCGGCGATGGGATCGAGCGCCACGCGCTCGCCGGCCTCGAGCCCCGCCAGCACCTCCACCCGCCCTTCAGGGAGGGCGCGGCCGAGGCGCACCTGGCGCATGTGCACCCGTCCCCTGGCGTCCACCACATACACGGCCGTCACCTCGCTGCGGTGGACGACCGCGGCTGCCGGCACCGTCAGCACCTCGCGCTCGCCCAGCCGCAGCGCCACCCGCACCCACATGCCCGGGTACAGCCCGTGGTCGGCGGGCGGCAGCTCCAGGCGCACGCGGAAGGTGTGGCTGCGCGTGTCGGCGTAGGGGAACAGCGTCACCCGCACGGGCACCACGGGCGGGCCGTGGCCAGCGAGCACACGCGCCGTGGCGGACCCGGCGCGCAAGGCGGGCATGACCGACTGCGGCACCGCCGCCGTCACGCGCAGCCGCTCCAGCGACAGCCCCGTCATCAGCGGCTGGCCCACGCGCGCGGTCTCGCCCACCTCCACGTGGCGCTCGACCACGATACCGGCGTAGGGCGCGCGCACCACCGTGTTGGCGAGCTGCTCCTCGGCCTCGGCGAGCCGCGCGCGCGCGGCCTCCAGCCGCGCCTGGGCGGCCTTGAGCTCGGCCGTCGCCTTGTCCATGACGGACTTCGAGACCAGGCGGCGCGCGAAGATCCGGCGCACGCGCTCGTGCTCGGCGCGCGCCTGGGCGAGCCGCGCCTCGGCCTCGCGCAGCGCCGCCCGGGCCTGGGCCACGCGGGCCCGGAACTCGCGGTCGCGGAAGCGCAGGATGACCGCCCCCTTGGGGACGTAGTCGTCCACGTCGAAATGGATCGCCTCGATGCGGCCCGTCACCTGGGCGGCCACGGTGGAGCGGCTGACGGCCTCCACCACGCCGTCGTAGAGCCGCTCGTCCGGCACACGCTGGCGTGCGGCCGTGGCCGTCTCCAGCTTCGCCGCGGCGGTGGCCGCCGGGCCCAGGACCGCGAACGGCAGCGACGCGGCCAGGGCGAGGATGATCCGGGGCATGGCTCCCTCCTTCGGCTGGTTGGCTCCCCTCGGGGACCGAATATTAGCGTCTTCTTATATACAGGGCCACCCATGCCGGCCGGTACGACAGGCGCGGCAGGGGGCTCACTCCGACCGTTCGTAGAGCGAAAGATACGCCTTCTTCTCCAGCGGCGGCACCCGGGCGACGGCGAGGGCGTCCTCGAGGTGGGCGAGCCGGCGCATGCCGACCAGCGCGGTGCCCAGCCCAGGGGTGGAGCGGGCGAACTGGATGGCCCGCTGGGCCGGGCCGGCGAGGGCGGGCGTGAGCGCCGCGAGCGGCGGCCAGTCCTCGCGCGCCAGGCGTCCCTTGGCGAGCGCGTGGCTGCCCATGACGTAGACGCGCAGCTGATGCGCGGCCTGCAGTGTGGAGGCGATGTTGCCCTGCCCCGTGGCATGGCTGAAGCGGGTGAAGCCCTCGGTCATGGCGAGATTGAAGGGGATCGTCACCAGCCTGAAGTGGTGGCGGGCCCGCTCGTCGCCGGAGGCCTCGCGCGCGGCCTTCTCGGCCAGGCCGAGCATGGAGGTGAGCGACTGGAACAGGGGATTGTCGGTCTCGACGCGCATGGCGTGGAAGGTGGCGATGCCGTAGAAGCGCAGCCGTCCCTCCCGCACGGCCCGCTCCAGGGCGGTGAAGACGGCTAGCAGCTTGCGGTTGAGCCGCTCCTTGCCGATGAGGGGGATGTGGACCTCGGGCTGGTCCACCAGGAAGGCGTCCAGCGTCTCGACGCCGATGGCCTCGCGGGATAGGTCGAGCTGGTGGAGGAGGTATTCCGGGCTCAGGCAGTGGACGCCCTTGGCCAGGTCCTCGCGGCGGCCGAGGCCGCGCGCCTCCACGCGCTCGGCGAACCAGGCCTCGGGGTCGGGCGGCCTGCCCTCGGGGAAGGTGACGAAGCCTCCCTTGGAGACGACGAAGACGGCTTCGCGCGCCACGCCCCGGGCGAGCGCGTCGTGCAGGCCCGCTCCCACGGCCGCCAGCGCCCGGCCCCAGCGGTAGTGGGCCGCGGTGTCGACGACGTTGAGGCCCGAGCGCAGCGCGCGGCTCACCACGGCCGCCACCTCCACGTCGGTGGCGTGGTCGGCGGCGCCCGGGAAGGTGCCCACGCCGATGGAGCTCAGCCGGATGCGCGTGCGCAGGAAATCGCTCCAGTGGCCCTCGGGCAGCCCGCTCGCCTCGGCGTAGGCGCGCGTGGCCTCGGGCGTGGCATGCCCGGGGATCATGTCCGCCGTCGCCTTCACGCCGTCAGGCAAGCGTCCGCTCCCGCCCCCGAAAATCTCCCGTCACGGCGCCCCTCCGGCTAGCGCGCGGGCCCGGCCACGGAACAGGGGATGGCGGCGCAGCAGGGCCCCGGCCCGCGCGCGCACCTCGTCCGGCACCGCCCCCGGCACGGGCTCGTCGAGGAGGTGGGTGAAGAAGCGCGGGTACCAGGGCTCGTCCTCGTCCAGGTCCCAGTCCACGGCCTCCAGCACCGCGCGCGCGGCCGGCGGGAGCCGCTCCGGCACGGGGCGCCCGGCGAGCCGCAGCCACACCGCCGTCCAGCAGCGGGCGAGCGCGAGGGGGTGGTAGCCCCCGCCGCCCAGCACCAGCACGCGCGGGGTGCCGTCCGGATGGCGCGGGGCGTGGCGCAGGACCCTCTCCACGAGCTCCAGGAACAGGCGGTTCGAGATGCGCAGGCGCCCCAGCGGGTCCGGGGCCAGCATGTCGGTGCCCGCCTGGAGCACCACCGCGTCCGGGCGGAAGCGCTCGGCCACCGCGGGCCACAGGGTGTCGAAGGCGTGGCGGTAGCCGGCGTCCGTGAGACCCTCCGGCAGGGGCAGGTTCACGGCGTTGCCCAGGGGGCCCACGTCCTCCAGGCCGCCGCCGGCGTAGGGGTAGGCGTAGGCGGTATCCATGTGGATCGAGACGGTGACCACGCCGGGATCCTCGCGGAAGGCGGCCTCGACGCCATCGCCGTGGTGGGCGTCCAGGTCCAGGTAGAGCACGCGCCAGCCCGCGCGCCGCAGGCGCAGGATGGCGAGCACGGGGTCATTGAAGAAGCAGAAGCCGCGGGCCTGGTCCGGGGCGGCGTGGTGCATGCCGCCCGCGGGGCTGAAGGCGATGCGCCCGGCGAGCACCTGCTCGGCACCCTGGACACTGCCGCCGGTGGCGGTGGCGGGCGTGGTATAGAAGTCCGGGAACCAGGGGTTCTCGTAGTTGCCGATGTTGTGGCGCCGGCGGTAGCGGTCGGGGACGCGGCCGAGCAGCTCGCAGCGCTGCATGGCGGCCACATAGGCGCGCGTGTGGAAGGCCTCCAGCTCGGCAGGGGTGGCGCGGCGCGAGTCCAGCCGCTCGGCGGGCGTGACCGCCCCCAGGGCCTCGATGAGGTCCACGGTGAGGGAGACGCGCGGGATGCCGAGGGGGTGGTTGGCGCCGTAGCTCGTGCTCCGGTAGCGTGCGGCGGTGATCAGCACCGCCCGCCCCGCTCTCACGGCGCCGCCCTCCGTGCCAGGGTCCACCACCGGGGGTCCGGGCTCGAACACGGCAGCAGGATCGAGCCGCTCCACCTGAGGGCGCTGCGAAGCGCCCCGCCACCACGCGCTCCGCGCGCCCGCGTCCGCGCCGCCCTCCGTGCCGGAATCGATCCCCCCTCCCCGGCCCTCCCCCCGCCTGCGGGGGGAGGGTGCGGGAGGGGGACGTTCCGGAGGAACCGGGACGCTGCGGTTCGCGGGCGGCGGCCAGGAACAGCCATCTCTTCCTCTCTCCTCTCCTCTCCTCTCCTCTCCTCTTCCCTTCCCTCGGAAGGGGCCGCTACTCCAGCCGCCCTTCCTGC
>JALSJE010000015.1 GCA_026989495.1 Gammaproteobacteria bacterium
CAGCTCCGGTCCTCGCGCCAGGAGAGGTCCTTGCCCGTGCGCCGCCGGGGGCCGAAGTTCTCCACATGGATCCGCACGCCCTGCAGCCGCTGGTCGAGCACGTCGACCACGAGCTGCTTCGGCACCGGGATCGTGCGGGTGGTGTTGACCGGTATCGCGGCCACGGCCGCGCCGCCGTTTCCCAGGAGCAGGCAGGCCGCCAGGCCGCCCGCCAGCCCCCAGCGTCCGGGGGCGATGATCCCGACCATGACACTCCTCCTCCCACCCGGCCACGGCCGGGTCCCGTCCGCGATAGGCCCGCACATGAGTCGGCGCAGGCTCTCGCCCGGTTCAGCGCCGGGCTGGCCGCCCGGCGAAGGCCATCCATCGTGCGCACGCCGAGGGGAGAGGAGCGCCGGCTCAGGGGAGCTGGATCTTGCCGCCGCCGGGGATGCCGCCGCCCGGGCCCGCGGGGCCGCCCGGCCCGCCCAGGCCCCCGCCACCGAGCCCGCCGCCGCCGAGCCCTCCCAGCCCGCCGGCGCCGGCCTCCGGGACGACGATGCGCGAGGCGGCCTCGCGGCGCAGCTCCTCGAGCTCCTTCATCGTCTCCTCCACGGCCTGCTTCGCCGCCTCGGCAAACTTCTCCGCCGCCTCCCCCAGGGTGGAGGCCTGGATCTCGAAGGAGATGGGCAGCGCGCCCACCGCGGTGAGGATCTGGGCCTGGCCCACGAAGAGCACGGGCCGGCCCGGGTCCTCGCTGCCGTCGCGCCGCACCGGCACCAGCCGCCGGATCACGCCGGCACGCCGGTCGGAATAGACCTCCTCGCGGTAGAGCCCGTCGGGGTCCATCCGCAGGGCCTCGGTGATGTCCTGGCTGCTCATGCGCTCGCTCCGCTCGTCCGGATGCAGGGATGCCCCTAGCGTACCAGAAGCCGTGCGGCCCGCCGCAGGCGTTCGCGGCTATCATGGGCCCATGACCACCGCCCGGCGCAGGCGCTCCACGGCCAGGGCCGCCGCGAAGAAAGCGGCGTCCGCGTCCCGGCGCACCCGGGGCAGGCTCGCGCCGAAGGCGCGGGCCCGGGGGCCCGGCCCGGTGGAGGTGCCGCTCGCCGCCCTCGCGGCCGAGGAGGGCTGAGCCGCCGTGCCGGACCTGCGCGACGACGAAGCCATACGCCGGGCCGCCTTCGCCTGGCTCGAGCGCGAATGCACGCCGGAGGGCACCATCACGCGCGAGCGGCTGCGGACCGGCTTCCGCTGGGAAGGGCACCGCATCCGGCTGGTCGGGCCGAAGGGCATCTTCAAGCCGGGGCCGATGCTGCTGCCGCTCTCCATCACGACGCTTCCCGGAGGCCCCTACGACGACGTGCTTGGCTATGACGGGCTGCTCGAGTACCGCTACCGGGGCACCGATCCCGACCACCCGGACAACCGCGGCCTGCGCGAATGCTGGCACCGGAGGATCCCTCTCGTGCACTTCCTGCGGCTGGTGCCCGGGGCCTATCTCGCCACCTGGCCGGTGCTGGTCGCGGGCGACGAGCCGCAACGGCTGACCTTCCGCATCGACCTCGAGCCGGCCATCACGGGCCTCGCGCCGGTCATGACAGCGGGCGTGTCGGAGCCCCTGGCCGAGCGGCGCTACACCGTCGCCCGTATCCGCCAGCGCCTGCACCAGGCCGCCTTCCGCGAGCGGGTGCTGCATGCCTACCGGGAGCGGTGCGCGATCTGCGCCCTGCGCCACCGCGAGCTGCTGGATGCCGCGCACATCATCCCCGACACCGAGCCGGAGGGCGACCCAGAGATTCGCAACGGGCTCGCCCTCTGCCGGCTCCACCACGCAGCCTTCGACCGGCTGTTCATCGCCGTCCGGCCGGAGGACTATCGCGTGGTGGTCCGACGCGACATCCTGGAGGAAGAGGACGGGCCCATGCTCGTCCATGGCCTGCAGGCGATGCACGGTCGCCGCCTCCTCCTGCCCCGCCGCACCGGGGACCGGCCCGACAGGGACCGGCTCGCCGAGCGGTACCGGCGTTTCATCGAAGCTTCGCCGTGAGCGCGGGCAGCGAGGCGACGGAGCGCGCCGCGGCGGTGGCGCGGCGGCTGGCGGCCGAGGCCGCGGCGGCCCGCCAGCGCCGCACCCTGGTGCTGGCCGGAGCAGACCGCGGCTGGACGCGTGCCGCCGCCCGGGCCGCGCTGGCGGCGGCGGGGTTGCGCGGGCGGCTCTGGATCACGGACGCCGCGCCCGAGGGCGAGTGCGCGCTCGCGGGAGCGGCCGCGCGCGATGTGCTGGGCACCGAGCTCGACGCCCTCGTCCTCGACGCCTTCGCCGGCCTGGACCCGGACGCCCTCGGCGCCGCCGCGGGCGCCGTGCGCGGCGGCGGCCTGCTGCTCCTGCTCACCCCGCCCCTCGATGCCTGGCCCCGGTGGCCTGATCCCGAGCGGGCGCGCATCACGGTGGCGGGCTACCCGCCGGAGGCCGTCGGCGGTCGCTTCCTCGCGCGGCTGGCCCGCGTCCTGCGCGAGGCTCCGGGCACGGCGATCTGCACGGAGGCGGGCGAGGTCCGCGAGCGCCCCGCACCGCCGCCCCCGGCCACGCCTGCCGCGGCCGACGATCCCGATTGCCTCACGCCCGACCAGGCCGCGGCCGTCGCCGCCGTCGTCCGCGCCGCCACGGGCCCGCGCCGGCGGCCGGCGGTGCTGGTCGCCGACCGGGGCCGCGGCAAGTCCGCGGCGCTGGGCATCGCCGCCGCGCGGCTCGTCGCCTCCGGCGCGATGGCGCGCATCGCGGTCACCGCGCCCCGGCCGGAGGCCGCCGCCCCCGTGCTCGCCCACGCCGCGCGGCTCCTGCCGGGCACGCGCGCCTCGCGCACGGCGGTGCTCCTCGGCGAGCGCACGGTGCTCGAGTTCCTGCCCCCCGACCGCCTCGCCCACGAGGGCACGGACGCGCGCCTGGTGCTGGTGGACGAGGCCGCCGCCATCCCCGCCCCCCTGCTCGCGCGCCTGCTCGATCGCCACGCGCGGCTCGCCTTCGCCACCACCGTGCACGGCTACGAGGGCACCGGCCGCGGCTTCGACCTGCGCTTCGGCCCGCTGCTCGAGGCCCGCACCCGCGGCGTGCACCGTGTGCGCCTGGAGACCCCCGTGCGCTGGGCCCCCGGCGACCCCGTCGAGGCGCTGGTCTTCCGCGCCCTGCTGCTCGATGCCGAGCCCGCGCCGGAGGCGGAGGTAGCGGGTGCCCGCACCGAGACCTGCGCGGCGGCGCGCGAGGACCGCGAGGCGCTGGCCGCGGACGAGCCCCGGCTCGCCCAGGTCTTCGGCCTGCTGGTGCAGGCCCACTACCGCACCCGGCCGTTCGACCTGCGGTGCCTCCTCGACGGCCCCAACCTCCACGTCTGGACCCTCCGCTGCGGCACAGCCCGGGCGGTGGCCGCGACCGCGCTGGTCGCCGACGAGGGCGGCTTCGACGCCACCATCGCCACGCGCATCTGGGCCGGCGTCACCCGGCCCCACGGCCACCTGGTGCCCGAGTCGCTGGCCGTGCACCTGGGCCTGGAGGCGGGGGCGCGGCTGCGCTGCGCGCGCATCATGCGCATCGCCGCGCACCCCGCCGCGCGCCGGCGCGGTCTGGGCCTGAAGCTGGTGGAAGCGGTGGCCGGCGACGCCGCGGCCCGCGGCTTCGACCTCGCAGGCACCGCCTTCGGCGCCGACGCCGGGCTGCTCGGCTTCTGGCGCCGGGCGGGCTTCGTGCCGGTGCGCGTGGGCGTGCGTCGCGGCACGGCGAGCGGCGCCCACGCCGTGCTGATGCTGCGCGGCCTCACCCCGGCCGGCCGCGAGCTCCTCGCGCACGCCCGCGCCACCTTCCTCGAGCGCCTCCCCGCCCAGCTCGCCGACCCCCTGCGCGAGCTCGAGCCCGAGCTCGCCGCCGCGCTGCTGGCGGGCGGCCCCGCCCGCTGGGCGGCCGTCGGCCCCGAGGGCTGGGTCCAGCTCGCCGCCTTCGCCTTCGGCCATCGGGGCTACGAGGAGTGCCTGGAGGCGCTCAGGCCGCTCGCCGCGGCGGCGCTCGCCGACCCCGAGACCGCCGCCGGCCTGGAGCCGGCCGCGCGTCATCTGCTCGTCGCCAAGGCCCTCCAGGGCCACCCCTGGCCCGAGGCGGCGCGCCGGGCCGGCCTCGCCGGCCGCGCCGCCGCGCAGGCGGCGCTCCGGGCCGCCCTGCGGCCGATCCTCCTCGCCCGCGGCGGCGGGACCGTCCGCCGCACGCTGGTACGCCTCCGCGCTGCCGGCCTGGACACCGATGGGGACTTTTGAGGTACGGGTCAGGCCCGCGCCGCCCGCCCGGGTCCGTCGCCGGCCTCTGCCGGCCGACCGCCCCCAGGCCGTCTTCAAGAAACAGACTGTAGCACTGTGGCACCCCCCACCCCGGCCCTCCCCCCGCAAGCGGGGGGAGGGTGCGGGAGGGGGGCGCCGGGGCGAGCCAGACGCGGGCGGGAGGCGCCCGCATCCCGGAAGTGTCATGGGGAACAGGCCCCGGCAGGGCCGGGCGTCCCACGAACGGCAGAAGGGTCAAGAAAAAGGGCTCTTCCGCCCTTCTTGCGGGCCGTGCTTCCCCCGATGGCTATCCCAACGGGCTTGAGTGCCTGGTGGAGCCGGGGCGGGGCGCATCACCCCCGCCGGGCGCAGAAGGCGCATAATGAGGCGGCAGAGCGCGCTGCATGAGCCGAGGAGGTGCACCATGCGAGGACCGGCCGGACTGATGCTGCTGCTCGCGCTGGCGCCGCCCGCCGGCGCCACGGACCTGCTGCCCACGCGCCAGCTCGGGCTCGAGCTCGCCCTCGACATCGCCCGGGCGACCCTCGAGGCCTGCCGCAAGCAGGGCTACAGCGTCTCCGTGGTGGTGGCCGACCGCGCCGGCGACGCGCAGGTGGTGCTGCGCGACACGCTGGCGAGCCGCTACACCATCGAGATCGCCAAGGGCAAGGCGGTGGCGGCGGTGATGGGCGGCGTGCCCACGAGCGAGTTCGCCCGCAACCGCGCCGACATCAAGGACACGCTCAACCACGTGGACGGACTTCTGATCCTGGCGGGCGGCCTGCCCATCCGCGCCGCGGGATCGCTGGTGGGCGCGGTGGCGGTCTCGGGCGCGCCCGGTGGCGACAAGGACGAGGCCTGTGCGCGCGCCGGCCTGGAGGCCGTGCAGGAACGGCTGGAGTTCGCCGAATGAGCGGTCCAGCCGGCCGGGATCCCGCCTGCTCCGTCCCTCGCACACCGGACCTCTCCCAGGTGGAGGTGGTGCGGCTGCGGCCGAGCCCGCCGCCCGCCGGTCAGCCCGAGGCCGAGGCCCTCGCGCAGGCCGAGGCGCGGCGCCGGCTCGGCGAGGACGCAATGCTGCTCGCCTGGCACGACCGCGACCGCGGGCTGGAGGCGCCCGAGGGCGTGAGCGAGTGCCACAGCGCCTCGGCCGTGCCAGGCTGGCTCGACTACGGGCTCCACCGGGGTGCCCGCCTGCTGGTGGACGTCGACGACGGGCGCTTCCGGTTCCTGTTCCGCTGACGTCCGGACGACCACCGGATCCGAGCGGGGAGGGGACATCGCATGGGCGCGTGGGGCTGCCCGCACGAGGCCGACGGCCGGTGCCAGCGGGTGCCGGGCCGGCGCTGCGATCCCGGCATGAAGGGCTGCGT
>JALSJE010000016.1 GCA_026989495.1 Gammaproteobacteria bacterium
TCCTCTCCTCTCCTCTCCTCTCCTCTCCTCTCCTCTTCCCTTCCCTCGGAAGGGGCCGCTACGCCAGCCGCCCTTCCTGCTCGCAGCGGGAGCGCAGGTACAGGTAGATGTGGCGGGCGGTGCGCACCGCCATGCGCGCGGGCGCGCGCGGCAGCGCATCGCGCCGGTCCAGCGCAAGGCAGTTGCGGTAGTAGACCAGCTCGCGCACGTTGTCGCGGATGGCGTTGAGGCTGGGATCGCCCTTGACGAAGGCCTTGAAGATCTCCAGCAGATCGTCGCTGACGGGCAGCGGCTTGCCGGCATGCTCGGCGTAGGCGGCCATGAGGCCGCCCACCACGACCATGGCCTCGTCCAGCACGACCTCCAGGGAAGGCTCGTCGCCGGCGACCTGCCCCTCCAGCGCGGCGATGCGCTCGTCCAGCGCCTCCAGGCGCGCAGCGAGAAGCGCGTTGCGCCTCTCCGGCCTGCCTTCCCCGCCACCCGTTCCTGCTTCCGTCGTCATTGCCGCTTTCCGGTTCGGGTTCATCGTCATATCATAGTCTACTAAACTAGTCGGAAATACCGCTGCCGATATGGGAAATGCCCATGACCCGGAAGCTGGTCAAAGAGGTCCGCCTGAACGGCCTGCCCTACAACACCAACCGCGACCCGCAGTTCTACCGCCGCCTCCCGGGCCAGCCCTTCCGGCTGCAGGTGCTCCTCGGCGGCGAGGGAACGGCCAAGGCACGCTTCGAGGTGGACGGCGAGATCCGCTGCGAGCGTGAGGTCGTCCTCCCCGGGCGCTTCGAGTGCGAGGTGCGCTTCGACGCGCCAGGCTCCCATGTGGGCACGCTCGTGGTCGAGGGCGGCGGACAGACCCACCGCCAGGAGCTGCGACTCGACGTCGAGGCCGAGGCCTGGGTGGGCTGAGGAGACGCAGGCACCGGACGCGGCCTGCGCGGGCGCCGCTTTCCCCGCGCAGGGTGCAGGCTAGCCGCCCCAGCCGTACTGCTCGCAGAAGCGCGGGAGCATCGCCACCATTTCGTCGCGGCCGAAGAAGCGGTCCGCGCGTGCCAGCCGCATCTCCTCCCGCAGGGCCTCGTCGCCCCCGAAGCAGAAGACCGGGATATTGAGCATGTGCTCGCGCCGGATCAGGTAGATCACATCCAGGGGGTCGAAGGCCTCGGCCTCGTCCAGATCCAGCACGAGGAAACGGTGCAGCAGGATCTCGTGCCAGGGCCCCACGGCCTCCAGATCCGTCGTCGTCACCATCTCCCATCCCGGCGGCGTGGCCTCGCGCAGGCGCCGCGCCATCGCCTCGTCCGCGCTCATGAGGATCCACCGCCGTCTGAGCCGCTTCTCGATGGTGGGCGAAGTCTCCGTCATGGGCCTCATGCCTCCTCACTCGCCTCCCGCCGTCACGCGTGGCGCGGGACGCAGCCGCGCAGCCGCCGCCTCCACCAGCAGCCGCCACGCCCGCGCCTCATCCACGCCGGCCCGGGCCAGGGCCGCCTCCAGCTGGCGACCGTCGCGGAGCGGCACCCGGGCACGACGCAGGACCCGCGCCGCCGCGGGGCTGGAGGCGGCGGCGCGGCGCACGTGCCCATGTGCGACCAGCAGCCGAAGCCTGCGCCCGTCCCGGCCGTGCTCGACCAGATGGACCCCCTCCCGGACCTTGATGGTCCAGGGGCCCGCCTCGTCCCTGGCCACCGGGGTGCCGGCCTCCACGGCCAGCTCGGCGGCCGCCTCCGCCAGCGCCGCGCCGTCGCAGCAGGCTGCCAGCGGCGCCGCCTCCAGCCGCCACCCCCAGCGGCGCGCGAGGGCCTCGCGGAGCGCGGCACCGAGCCGGGACGGCCCGGGCGGTTCGCCCCCCAGGGCCTGCGCCAGATCGATCATGTGGCAGGCCAGCGCGTCACGCAGCCAGCGGCGGAAACCGGTGGAAGGCGCGGGCACCGCAGCCGCGAAGCGGGCCGCGTCGAAGCGGCGCAGGAAGCTCGCGCCGAAGACCGCGCTCGCGCCGACGGTCGCCGCGCCGCTGCCGAGGATCTTGCGTCCGCCCACCAGCAGGTCGCAGGGCGGGCGGCAGCGCGCGTGCAGCCCCCAGCGGGCGAGCACGTCCCGGGCGGCGCCCAGGCAGCGCCCGAGGACCCGCTCTCGGCGGCTCTCCCCAGGGAGCACGATCAGGAAGCAGGGCTGCTCGGCGTCCACGAGCACGGCCCCGCCCCCCACCGGGCGCCGCAGGACATCGAGCCCCGCCTCCCGGCAGCCCGCCGGATCGGCGGCCTCGAGCCCCTGGCTCGCGCCGAGGCACAGATGCGCGCGCGCCGGCAGGGCCCAGAGCACGGTGGCCGGATCGCCGGGAGCCGCCCCCTCGGCCACGGCCTGGGCCGCCGCGTAGAAGCGGGCCGGGTCGCAACGGCCGAGATCCACCCAGCGCGCCGGGAATCTCCGGCTCAGCGCGGCCCCTCCTCCCCGGCGCCCTGCGCCTGGCCTCCGCTCCGCTCCGGCTCCGCGTCCGCGGCGCCCTCGAAGAAGTGCGCGAAGTAGAAGTCGCGCCGGGCGAGCGACTCATAGAGCTTCGCGCGCTCGCGCACCCCCTGCTCCAGGATGCGCACCAGCGCCCGGGCCTGCGCCCCGTCCAGGATGTGCATCCGGCCCACGAGATCCGGGTCCGGATCGAGGAAGTGGCCGGCGAGCTCGTCCGGCTCCTGCACGTAGACCAGGGCCGCCTCGCATTCCGGGTCCTCCGGGTCCAGGGGCTGCAGCACCACGCGTCCCAGCCAGGCCAGCCGGGCGAGCTGGTTGAACTGGCGGATGTCGAGCTTGCGCCCCTTCTTGTACTTCTGGAGCTCGTTGCGGATGGCGGCGAGGTTCGAGACCCGGAGCGATTTCATGGCCGAATGCCTCCTGCCACCATTCTCCCCCACCCCGTCCCGGCATAAAACCGTTCCGCCGCCATGGCCTCCACCTGTCCACTTGCCGGGCCGGTTTCCAGCCGCCATGGGAATCCGCCTCGCCGGGCCCGCATCCCCGCGGCGCTGCGGTGAGCCATCCCACATGGGGCCGGCATCCTGCCGGCGCCCTGCGCCTTCCCCCCCGTGGGGCCGGCATCCTGCCGGCCCCGGCGCATCCCCCCGTGGGGCCGGCTTCCAGCCGGCCCCCACGGCGCGGCTGGAAGCCGCGCCTACGGATCGTAGGGTACCGTAGCGGCCGTAAGCCGCACCCGCGCCCGAAGGCGGACCGAAGGGAAGGGACGGGGGATCCGGCCGCGAACGGGCACCGTAGCGGATCCCTCTGCCGCTGCCCATCACGGCCGGCGCGGACGGTACCGCCGGCACCGGCAGGTACCAAGGAAAAGCCCCGGCATCCTGCCGGGGCCATCCTGGAGGACCACGTCCCCGACGGTGCGGGCTAGAACTCCTCCTCCTCTTCCTCCGTGCCCAGCGTCCGCTTGAAGGCCTTCTCGATCGCGGCGGGGCTCGGCATCAGCGTCATGAAGCTGTACTTGCCCATCATGCGGAAATCCGGATGGAACACGGCCATGCGGAAGCGCATGTGCAGCGCGATCACCCTGTCGCCCGTGACCAGGATCTCGTAGGGCAGGTAGGCCACGGTCTTGAGCTCCGGCTTGACCTCCACCGTATCATGCATGATGAACTTGTCGTCCATGTGCTTCATCTTGGGGCTGGGTGCCCGCCGGGCCACCCCGAACACCGTCTCCTGCTTGCCCGGGATGTCGATGCGGTAGACCTTGGTCACGCCGGCCTTGCCCTCGGCGAGCCCCTTCTCGACCCGACGCACCGCCTCCCGGTAGCTGCCGAAGCGGCCGAGCTCGTAGGGATCGTCGAAGTACTCCATGCCGAAGGTGTAGTGGTACTTGCGCAGCTTCCTGGGCGTGAGTCCCCTGGCCCCGAAGTCCTGGATGGCGCCCAGGGCCTGCTCGAGCTGCGCGCGCAGCCAGGCGAGGTCGTCCTTGAAGCGGTAGGCATGGGCCATGTAGATGGGATTGACGTAGTGGACCTGGATCTCGTCTCCCACCTTGACCACGCCCACCCGCTGGGGCGCAGCGAAGCCACCCCACTTCTCCCTGGCCACGGCCTTCAGCAGCCGGTCGCTGGTGAAGATCACCACATGGGCGTCCTCGTAGGGCGCATACTCGCCCACGATGCGGAAGCCCGCGCCCGAGAGCTTCTCCTTGGCCTCGGCCACCTTGGCCTCCAGCGTGCCGGGGCCACGGTAGGCGAGCACGAAGGGCTTGAGCTTCTCGGCCGCCACGGCCGCCTGGCCGAACGCCAGGCCCAGGGCGAGCATGATCAGGCCGACGATCCCGGGCCCGATCGGGAAGCGCTTTTTGTCATGGAAACAGGTGATGCCGTCCGGAGTGCTCATAGCGCTCTGCCTCCCCGTTCAGGAAACGCCTGGCAGACGGGAAACGAATGGGGGAGGCCATGGCGACATGGCCTCCCCCGGTCTCAGGCCGCGACAGGTGCCCCCCCGCCGCTCACTTGAGCGGGCGGCCGTAGGAGATGCCGATGGCGTCCTGATACATCTTGAGCTCCTGGGTCCCGCCGCCGAAGGCAGAGGGCCATTGGCCTCTGACCTTCTCCTCAAATGCGTGGAAATAGGAGAGGGTCAGCTCCCCGCCATTGGCAAGCTTCCAGGTCGCACCGAAGGTGAGATGCTTCTGGATCACGCCGGGCGCAAGCGAGTTGAACATCACCTCGGAAGCGGGGATCGGCTGCGTGTTGTACACGAACCCGCCGCGCAGCAGGAGGCGGCTGCTATAACGGTGTGCAACACCGACCTTGACCGCGGTCACGTCGCGCCACCCAAACCCCATGCCGTTCGGTGCGCCGAGCTGGCCCACGGTGCCGGAAAGGTAGCCGTATATGCCCGGATTGCCGACGGCCGCGACGTCGCTGTAGAGGATGCGCATGACGTCCAGGGCGAGGGTGGTGCGGTCGGATGCCTTGAGGGCCAGCCCGATTCCGTAGTTGGCCGGGATGTCGAAATCGCCCTGCTCGGCGAAAAGTCCCCTGTACTTGTCGAATTTCGACATGTAGGTCTTGGTGGCGTAGGTCACCCCGACACTGAGCTGCGGGGAAAGCCGCCCGATCCAGCCGATCCGCACGCCGGCTCCCGTAGACATGTCATAGCCGCGGTTGGTCAGGTTGGCGGCGTCGGTCGACAGGCCGGCGAAGCCACCGATGCCGTTCGCCTTGAAGCGTTGGGCCGCCAAGACCAGCGAGACACCGAAGGCATGGGCACCATCGGTACGGAACGCCAGGGTGGGAGCAACGAACAGCTGCATGAGATCGACGCCCTGGGCAACGATGGACGGTGTACCTGCGAAAAGGCCGATCGAGTTTCCGTCGTAAGAGGTGTTCATGCCTCCGTTGCCGTAGATGCTCACGCCGAAGGACATGTTCGGCCGGACCATCTTGTTGTAACCGAAATGGCCGAGGGGGAAATTCTGGTCATCGTTGAGATCGTAGGAGCCGTTTGTGGCCGACGCTAGGGCCGAGGTGTTCCCCGTAATCGTCGTGTTGCGGACAGGGCGGAAGACGCCGGTGCCGAAGTCCATGCGGTCACCGACGAGGACCATGCCGGCCGGGTTGAGGGCAGCGGCGATGGCGTCCTGCGGATAGG
>JALSJE010000017.1 GCA_026989495.1 Gammaproteobacteria bacterium
CGTGCGGTGCGAATGGACGGCGAGCGCTCACACTGGTGAGCACGAAGTAGCGGGTTCCCGTAGGCGAGAAATCGAAATTCCCCGCCTCATCAAGAAAGATGTAGGCGCACCGGCTCAAGCCGCCACCTCGCCCGAATCGGCGCCGGCACCCTCCAGTGCCGACAGATCCAGTTCATCAACCCGGATCTCGCCGGTCATCAGCTTGTGGAGCAGGGCTTTGAAAAGTTCCTCCAACACAGCACGCTTCTTGCGGTGCAGGTCGATCTTGCGTCCAATAGCATCCAGTACAGAAACGACTTCCTTTTGTTCTTCAAGCATGGGAGGAAACGGAACGAGAATTTGCTCAATGCGACTTAGAGCCAGCTTGGGTTGTGCGTTCTTGGACGTGGCACGTCCGATCTGCTCTTGACAAGCGTCACTCGCCAACGCATACATCACATATCGGGGAAGTACATCATCGCGCTCGAACACGATTTTGGCCGCATTTTCCGTAAGATTCGCATCATCCAGATGTTCTGGAACTTGGCCAACCAAACCAATGCTGCCAGCGATTGAAATATAGACGTCTTTACTGGAAATTCGATAGCGACGAATGACGTCTTCATAACCAACCGGAACGAACAGAATACCTTCGTCACGCACACTGTGATCCTTGAAGTCAGTGACGCGGATATATGGACGTCCGGTATTCTCCCGAACAAGTGAAACACCTTTCGGCATCCGTTTGCCGCCTTTGACGACTCCGAGCTGAGCAACGGGTATTGCAGCCCAACTCTCCGGCACCGGCCCAATCTCAGTCTCCTTCTGCGGCTCGCCGCGCAGGCCACGCGTGAACAGCTCACGCATGGCGGCGCGTTTGAGTTCTTCTGCGGTTTTGGCGCTACGCTCTTCAAGTCCTACTTGCTGGATGATTTTCTCAAGTGCATCAGCGATCGCTCGTTGTTCTTCAGGTGAAAATTCGGGATAGGGCAAATTCAGCAACACTTGCTCTGGCACCCTCTGCCGGCCTGTCGAACCTTCCATCCGTTCCGATACGTAATCACGAATTTCGGGGTGCAAGAGATAGAAGAACAATAGTCGCCTGTCAGCGCCGGAAACCTTGGGGCGCAATGGAATCACTTCCGTAGTGGCATATCCGAACGATGTCGGCAACTTGTCAGCCCATGCCTGCTTGCCGTTTTCGAAGGATGGCGTGATCTTGGCGATCAACAGATCGCCCTTCTCGAAGTAGGTGCCACTTCTTATTATTGATCCTGGTTTTGAATCGTACCGTGGCTCATAGGCACCGCCTTGGGGGATAGCTTCCATGGGCACAAAAGGGAGCGTCTCGTAGTCTGCCGGCCTCAAGCTCCGTGGCTTGCGAGTGACCTCGAACCAATCCCCTACCCGAATCCAGCGGCGATCATTGGAGAATGCAACATCAAGAATCCCCATCGGCCACTCCCGCCAGCAGTTTCGCCAGATTTTCAGTCAGACCGTGAGTTTGCCTATCGAGGCGGACCAGTTCCGAAAGCAGTTCCCGAATGGAACCTACTTCCACTGTTCCATTCTGACCTACCCACCGACTCGGACTCAGGTTGTAATCCGCCTCCCGCGCCTGCTCAATGGTGATCACTGCTAACTCGCCATCGACCGGCTCTCCCTTCAAATACATCGCGGCCAAAGGCCGAATGTCTTCCTCGGGCAGGTAGTTCTTGGGCCGGCCCTTCCTGAAACGCTTGCTAGCATTAAGCAGCACGATCTTGCCCTTGCGGGACGCCGGTTTGCGCTTGTTCAGTACTACGATGACGCCGGCGGCGGTGGTGTTGTAGAAGAGGTTTTCTGGCAGCAGAATCACGCCGTCGATGTAGTCGTGCTCGACGAACCATTTGCGGATATTGCGCTCCTTGTCCTCGTTCTTCGAACCCGAGCCTCGAGTGACCGCGCCCGTGTCGAGCACCACCGCCGCACGGCCATCCTCATCCATGCAGGCCAGTGTGTGCTGCAGCCAGGCCCAGTCACCCTTGCCGCTAGTGATGCCCCCCGCCGTGCGGAAGCGGTCGAAGGGGTCATTGGCGAAAATGTCCGTATTGAAGGGCTGGTTCCACATGGGATTGGCGACGACGATATCGAATTGCTTCAGCGTGCCATCCGAGTTGCGGAACTTGGGATTGATCATGGTGTCGCCGCGTGCGAGTTCCACTTCCATATCGTGGATGATCGCGTTCATCTGCGCGACGGCGTAGCTCTCGGCCTGAAGTTCCTGCCCGTAGAGCTTGAGCGGCACCCGGCTGGTGGGATCGAGTTCGCGGGCGACGAGCTGCAACTTGATGAGCAGACCTGCCGAACCGCATGCGTAATCGTGACAGGTCTCACCAGGCCTCGGCCGGAGGATATGGGCCATGAGGAAACCCACCTCGGTCGGGGTAAAGAACTCGCCGGCGCTCTGGCCCGAGCCTTCGGCGAACTTGCGCAGCAGGTATTCGTAGGCTCTCCCGAGGAAATCGGGCTGCACATCAGCCAACCCCAGTCGATAGCGCGGATCGGAAAAGGTTTCGACGACCCCACGCAGCTTGGCGGGATTGATGTCGCGCTCGCCGTTACGCTCGGCGGCGAAGTCCACCACATCGATGACGCCTGACAGCGCCGGGTTGTGTTTGGCCACCGCCCGCACCGCGCGTGTCAGGTGCTCACCGATATCCTTGGGCGCGGTCGAACGGCCCTTCTGATCCAGGGGCCACTCATAGGATTGCCGCCCACTGATGACCCCCCAACGAGCCTCGGGTGGAAGGTAGAACCGTAGCAGGGAATGGTCCGACTCGGCGATTTCGAGGGCGGTTTCCCGGTCGCCGTATTCCTCGGCGAGGCGGTCTATTTCGTCATCGAAGACATCAGAGAGGCGCTTGAGGAACAGCAGGGGGAGCAGATAGTCCTTGAACTTCGCAGCATCCTTTTCGCCACGAATGGAACAGGCCGCATCCCAGAGCATCTGTTCCATTGGCTTTGTGGTGGGCTCGCTACTGGCCGGACGCCGCTTTCGTCGCCGCGATACCCTGACCGCCGCTTCTGAGGCATCCTGAGGTCCCTCGATGCCCGCTTCCCGCGCCAACTCGGCGATGGCCTCCCTGGCCGCCCGCTGGGGCCTGGTGCCCCCACTCTCCCAGCGATTGACCGTGGCAAAGGAAACGCCCAGGCGCTCCGCGAGCTGTTCCTGAGTAAGATTGAGCTTGGCGCGAATGGCGCGAAGCGTTGCTGGTAAGGAATCTGTATCTGTCATGTTTGCAATATATGCGATATTACGAACATTTTCAACCCTCAGTGGCCCGCAGCAACTCTCGGCATGCTTAACTCTTTAAAAACAATGCGTTATATCGAGATACCACTTGGCGCCAGCTTCACTAACTTGCAGAATCTTTCACCAGGCGAGGGCCCATGTTTACTGCCTCTGCTGTCGAAGACCTCAGACACTGTTCCTCATAGGCTTCAACATCAACGATTCGGTATAGCACGCGGCCTTGCAGTTTCAGATATTGGGGGCCAAGCCCCTCTCCACGCCAGCGCTCGAGGGTGGCCTCACTGATGCGCCAGCGTTCGGCAAGTTCACGTTGGGTCAGATGGCGAATTTCCATGGCTACCTCCTCTTGTGGGCTTACGGAGGCTCATGAAGGCTCGTGGGGGCAGGAATAGCAAGTTACGGGATGAAGGTTCGATTCCGACTGGCGGAATCGAATCGGTTGGCCGCCATGTCGGCTCCCGGGCAAGGGCCGAGGTTGAAGGTGCGCAGCTTTCCTCTTGCTTCTCAATCGGTTATCACGACCAATAAGGCATCGTCATCCTTATCGGAAGCGAAGGTTTGTAGCGGGAGACCCATCCACCACCAATTGCGCGATGTCACCGCAGCGTCGGGGCGTGTCCAAGCCGGGGCGATCCGCAAGGTCACGCGAGCGCCCCGGACCTCGAGCCGCCGCAGTGCCCCTTCCCGCACGGACCGGTGTGTCCCGGAAGGGCTTGTCAGCACTCTGTGATCGTCACGGCGAGGCCGCCGCGCGCCGTTTCCTTGAATTTCTCCGACATCTCCTCGCCGATCTGCTTCATCGCCGCAATGCAGCGATCCAGCGAGACGAAATGGCGCCCGCCCTCGCGCAGCGCGAGAGAGGCGGCCGCCCAGGCCTTGATCGCCCCGAAGCCGTTGCGCTCGATGCAGGGCACCTGCACCAGTCCCCCAACCGGATCGCAGGTCATACCGAGATGGTGCTCGAGGGCGATCTCCGCTGCCTGCTCGACCTGGTCGGGGCTCCCGCCGAGGGCGGCGCACAAGCCGGCGGCCGCCATGGCCGACGCCGATCCCACCTCTCCCTGACAACCCACTTCCGCGCCCGAGATCGAGCTGCGGTGCTTGATCAAGCCGCCGATGGCGGCGGCCGTGAGCAGAAAGTCACGGACCTGCGCTTGGGTGCCGCCACGGTTGTGGACGAGGTGATACAGCACCGCAGGCACGACGCCGGCCGCGCCGTTGGTTGGAGCGGTGACCACCATGCGACCGGCGGCGTTCTCCTCGTTGACGGCCATGGCGTAGGCGCATAGCCAGTCTGCCGCATCGGCGGCCTCCGGGCTGGCGCGTAGGGCCCGGTGCAGGTGTCCGGCCCGGCGCCGGATGCCCAGACCGCCCGGCAGCACCCCCTCGCTGCCGAGCCCCCGTTCCACGCAGCGCTGCATGGCGTCCCAGATCCGCTCGAGCCCGGCCTCGAGCTCGGCCGCCGTGCGGCAGGTGAGCTCGTTGCGCCGCTTCATCTCGGCGATGCTGAGCCGGCTCGCATGTGCCATCTCGAGCATGGCGCGCGCCGAGTCGAAGGGAAAGGGCACGCTCACCGCCGGCCGCGTCCCGATGGGCGCGGTGAGCTCGCCGATCCTCTCGGCGGGCAGCACGAAGCCGCCCCCGATGGAAAACCATGTCTCGGACAGCAGTTCCTTTCCCGTGGCGTCGAGCAGCTGGAAGATCATGCCGTTGGGGTGCTCCGGCAGAGGCGGCCCCTCGTCGAAGACGATATCGTCGTCTTGGCGGAAACGGATCTCCTGCCCTCCCGTCAGGCGCAGCGACTCCGTGCCGCGAATGCGCGCCACGGATGCGTCGAGCCCTTCCTCGACGACGTCCTGCGGTAGATGGCCGTGCAGGCCGAGGGCGACGGCGCGGTCGGTGGCGTGCCCCTTCCCTGTGGCAGCCAACGAGCCCTTGAGGATGCAGCGCACGGCAAGCTTCCCGCTGCCTTCCTTGCATGCGTCCAGGTGGCGGGCCATGCGCTCGCGAAAGGCATGCGCGGCCACCATGGGGCCCATCGTGTGCGAGCTGGAAGGACCGATCCCGATCTTGAAGAGGTCCAGGACGCTGATGAACACGAAGGCTTCCCCCCGCTGGCCGCATCGGCGTAGCGCCGTCCCAGCATTCGCCCGACCGATGTTATCAGGCCGTCGCGGCAGGAACAGCCATGGCCCGAATAGCCCTTTGAGGGGCGGGGGGATGATGCGCGGACGAGGCGGCCTCACACCGGCTGGAGCGCCGGGGGCGCCGCGATGGCAGATCCGGCCGCCGCTCAGTCGCGGCGGATCGGGTTGTGGCGCCCGGCGTTGACGCGCTCGCGCAGCTCCTTGCCGGGCTTGAAATGGGGCACGTACTTGCCCGGCAGCGCCACCGACTCCCCGGTCTTGGGGTTGCGGCCGATCCGCGGCGGCCGGTAGTGCAGGGAGAAGCTCCCGAAGCCGCGGATCTCGATGCGCTGGCCCCGGGCCAGCGCCTGGCTCATCTGCTCCAGCAGGATCTTGACGGCGAGCTCGACGTCCTTGTAGGCGAGATGGCTCTGCTTGCGCGCGATGCTGTCGATCAGCTCCGACTTCGTCATTCTGCTCCGCCCCCTGCTCCCGCCCCGCGGGCCGGCTCACGCGCCCGCGGGGCGGCTGGTGGTCATTCGTTCTTGTTGGCCATCTGCTCCTTGAGGATGTCGCCGAGGGTGGGCGCGCCGCCGGTGGGGCCGCGGGTGTAGCTCTCGACCGCCCTGGCCTCCTCCTCGGTCTCCTTCGCCTTGATGGAGAGGTTGATGGTGCGGTTCTTGCGGTCGATGCCGATGAACTTGGCCTCGACCTCGTCGCCCTCCTTGAGCACCGTGCGCGCGTCCTCCACGCGATCGCGCGAGAGCTCCGAGGCGCGCAGGTACCCCTCCACGCCCTCGCCCAGGTCCACCACCGCGCCCTTGGCGTCCACGGACCTGACCGTGCCCCTGACGATGCTGCCCTTGGGATGGGCGGCCACGAAGGCCGACAGCGGGTCCTGGTCGAGCTGCTTGATGCCGAGGGAGACGCGCTCGCGCTCGGGATCCACAGAGAGCACCACCGCTTCGATCTCCTGCCCCTTCCTGTACTTGCGCACGGCCTCCTCGCCGGGCTCGGTCCAGGAGATGTCGGACAGGTGCACCAGCCCGTCGATGCCGCCCTCCAGGCCCACGAATATGCCGAAGTCCGTGATGGACTTGATGGTGCCGCGCACGCGGTCGCCCTTGTTGTGGTTCTGGGCGAACTCCTCCCACGGGTTGGGCTGGCACTGCTTCATGCCGAGGGAGATGCGCCGGCGCTCCTCGTCGATGTCGAGGACCATGACCTCGACCTCGTCACCGATCTGCACCACCTTGGCCGGGTTGACGTTCTTGTTGGTCCAGTCCATCTCGGAGACGTGGACCAGGCCCTCGACGCCCTCCTCGATCTCCACGAAGGCGCCGTAGTCGGCGATGTTGGTGACCTTGCCGAACAGGCGCGTGCCCACGGGGTAGCGGCGCGAGATGTCCTCCCACGGATCCTCGCCGAGCTGCTTGAGGCCGAGGGAGACGCGGTTGCGCTCGCGGTCGAACTTGAGGACCTTGACCTCGATCTCGTCGCCCACGTTGACGACCTCGGAGGGGTGCTTGACCCGCTTCCAGGCCATGTCGGTGATGTGCAGCAGGCCGTCGATGCCGCCGAGGTCCACGAAGGCGCCGTAGTCGGTGAGGTTCTTGACCACGCCCTTGACCACCTGGCCCTCGCTCAGGCGCTTGAGCAGGGCCTCGCGCTCGGCGCTGTACTCCTGCTCCACCACCGCGCGGCGCGAGACCACCACGTTGTTGCGGCGGCGGTCGAGCTTGATGATCTTGAACTCGAGGTCCTTGCCCTCGAGGTAGGTGACGTCGCGCACCGGGCGCACGTCCACCAGCGATCCGGGCAGGAAGGCGCGCACCCCGCCGAGGTCCACGGTGAAGCCGCCCTTGACCTTGCCGGCCAGCCGCCCCTTGACGGGCTCGCCCTTCTCGAAGGCCTCCTCCAGGCGCTTCCAGGCGTAGGCGCGCTTGGCCTTCTCGCGCGAGAGCCGCGTCTCGCCGAAGCCGTCCTCGACCGCGTCCAGGGCGACCTCCACCTCGTCGCCCACCTGGACCTCGATCTCGCCCTGCTCGTTGCGGAACTGGTTGACGGGGATGAGGGCCTCGGACTTGAGGCCGGCGTTGACGACCACGAAGTCGGGACGGATCTCGACCACCTCGGCCTTGATGATGGCGCCGGGACGCAGCTCGGTCTCGGCGATGCTCTTCTCGAACAGATCAGCGAAGCTCTCGCTCATGTGTGTGTCGCATCCCTGGCCCGCTCGGCGGACCCGTTGAACAAAAGCCGCGGCGTCCTGCTCGGGCGCCGCGGGTCGGTTGAACCCACCGGCCCCCGGACCGCGCCGGCCGGGGCCGCCCCACAAAGCTGCGATATTCTAGGACTTTTCGCGGGCGGGCGCAGCCCCCCGCGCGCCGCGCTCAGGACCCGGCGCCGCGCACCGCCGGCGCGAGGCCGGCCTCGGCGGCGAGCGCCAGCACCCGCGCCACCACCTCTTCGATGCCGATGCCCGTGGTGTCGATCTGCACCGCGTCGGCGGCCGGGCGCAGGGGCGAGGCCTTGCGCGAGGCGTCGCGGGCGTCGCGGGCGGCGATCTCGCGGTAGAGGGCGGCGAGGTCGGCCTCCACCCCCTGGGCCCGGAGCTGGCGCCAGCGGCGGCGCGCGCGCTCGTCGGCGCTGGCGGTGAGGTAGATCTTGAGCGGGGCGTCGGGGAAGACCACGGTCCCCATGTCGCGCCCGTCGGCCACCAGCCCGGGCGGGACGCGGAAGGCGCGCTGGCGCCCGAGCAGGGCCTCGCGCACGGCCGGCAGGGCCGCCACCCGCGAGGCCGCCTCGCCGCAGGCCTCGGTGCGGAGCTCGCCCGTGACGTCCTCGCCGCCGAGCAGCACACGCACCCCTTCCTCACCCGGCCGCTCCTCGAAGGCCACGTCCAGCGCACCCGCCAGCGCCGCGAGCACCGGCTCGTCGTCGAGGGCCAGGCCCCGCCGCCGGGCCGCCAGCGCCAGTACCCGGTAGAGCGCGCCGCTGTCGAGCAGCCGCCAGCCCAGGGCGCGGGCCACGCGCTGGCTCACCGTGCCCTTGCCCGATCCGCTCGGCCCGTCCACCGTGATGACCGGCGCCTTCTCGTCCGTCATGTCCCGCTCCCCCTTCCGGACGGCCTCATGATCGCCCCTTTCGGCCCATCGGGTCGTCTCCCTGTGGCGGCCGCCTCACGCCGCCGTGCCCGTCTCCAGCGCCAGGCCGGCCTCCCGGGCGAGGGCATCGAAGCCCGGGAAGGAGGTGGCCACGTTGGCGCAGTCGCGGATCACCACCGGCCCCTCGGCCCGCAGCGCCGCCATGGCGAAGGCCATGGCGATGCGGTGGTCGCCATGGCTCGCCACCGTGCCGCCGCCGAGGCGCCCGTCGGGGCCGACGCCCTCGATGAGGATGCCATCGTGCCTCGGCTCGGCGCGCACGCCCAGGGCGCGGAGCCCCGCGGCCATCACCTGGATGCGGTCGCTCTCCTTGACGCGCAGCTCGGCCGCCCCCGTGAGCACCGTGCGCCCCTCGGCGCAAGCCGCCGCCACGAAGACCGCCGGGAATTCGTCGATGGCGAGCGGCACCAGCTCGGACGGGATGGCGATGCCGCGCAGGCGTGCGGCGCGCACGCGGATGCGCCCGACCGGCTCGCCACCCGCCTCGCCCTCGGGCGTGACCTCCAGGTCCGCGCCCATGCGGCGCAGGATCTCGATCACGCCCGTGCGCGTCGGGTTGAGCCCCACGTGCTCGAGCTCCACGTCCGAGCCGGGCGCGATGCTCGCCCCGACCAGGAAGAAGGCCGCCGAGCTCAGGTCTGCCGGCACGTCCACGGCAGTGGCACGCAGGCGATGGCCGCCCTCGAGGCACACGCGCAGCCGTTCCGGCTCGCGCGCCACCGGCCAACCGAAGCCGGCGAGCATGCGCTCGGTATGGTCACGCGTGGGCGCGGGCTCCGTGACGCAGGTGCGCCCGGCGGCGTAGAGGCCCGCGAGCAGGATCGCCGACTTGACCTGGGCGCTGGCCACGGGGGTGCGGTAGTCGATGCCCCGCAGCCGCGGGTTGCCGTGGATGCGCAGCGGCGCCGTGCCCTCGGGCGTGGTTTCGATGTGCGCGCCCATCCGCTTGAGGGGCTCGGTCACACGCCGCATGGGCCGGCGGCTGAGGGAGGCGTCGCCGGTGAGCACGCTGTCGAAGGGCTGGCCGGCGAGCAGGCCCGCCAGCAGCCGCATGGAGGTGCCGGAGTTGCCGAGGTCGAGGGGCGCGGCCGGGGCCTCGAGGCCGTGCAGGCCCACGCCGCGCACCACCAGCCGCCCGCCCTCGGGGCCCTCGATGGGCACGCCCATGGCGCGGAAGGCGCCCATGGTGGCGAGGCAGTCGGCCCCCTCGAGGAAGCCCGTCACCTCCGTCACGCCCTCGGCGATGGCGCCGAGCATCACGGCCCGGTGCGAGACGGACTTGTCGCCGGGCACGCGCAGCCTTCCGGCCAGCCGCCCGCCCGGCCGCACCGTCCAGTCCGTCCGTATCCCGGTCATGGCCCGCTCCCCGCGCCCGGCCGCGTCCAAGGGCCGTGCGCCGGCGTGCCGGCGAGGCTCGTCATGCCTGACCCTCCCCGCCTGCGCCGGGGGCGGCGCAGGCGTCGCGCGCGGCCTTGGCGCGCGCGAACAGCGACTCCAGCGCCGCGCCGTCGCCGGCCTCCACCGCCGCGCGCAGTGCCGCCAGGGCCTCCCCGTAGCGGTCGAGCATGGCCACGAGCGCCTCGCGGTTGGCAAGGCAGATGTCGCGCCACATGACGGGATCGCTGGAGGCGATGCGGGTGAAGTCGCGGAAGCCGCCCGCGGCGTTCGCGAAGATCTCCTCCCGCTCGTCGAGGCCGGCGAGCAGGTCCACGAGGGCGTAGGCCAGCAGGTGCGGCAGGTGGCTGGTCGCGGCGAGGATGCGGTCGTGGCGCGACGGGTCCATCTCCACCACCGTCGCGCCCAGGGCCTCCCACAGCGCGCGCACGCGCCCGAGCGCGCCCGCCTCGGTCTCCGCCACCGGGGTGAGAATGACGCGGTGACCGCGGAAGAGCCCCGCGAAAGCGGCCTCCACGCCGCTGCGCTCGGTGCCGGCGATGGGGTGGCCCGGCACGAAGCGCGGGAAGGCCGCCCCCAGGGTGAGGCGCGCGTCCGTCACCACCGCGGCCTTGGCGCTGCCCACGTCGGTGACGACGGCCTCCGGGCCGAGGCCAGGGGCGAGGGCCTCCATCAGTGCCCGCATCGCCCCCAGGGGCACGGCAAGCACCACGAGATCCGCCCCGGCCGCGCCCTCGGCAGGCTCGGTGGTCCAGCGGTCCACCACGCCGAGCTCCACGGCGCGCGCCAGCCGCTCGGGCCGCCGCCCGATCCCCACCACCTCGGCGCACAGCCCCACCGCGCGCGCGGCGAGCGCGAGCGAGCCGCCGATGAGGCCGACGCCGGCCACCGCCATGCGCTGGAAGGCCGGCCCGCTCACCGCCCCAGCACCCGGGCCAGCGCCTCGAGGAAACGCCGGTTCTCCTCCGGCAGGCCCACCGTCACGCGCAGATGCCGTGGCAGCCCGTAGCCCGCCACCGGCCGCACGATCACGCCCTCGCGCAGCAGCGCCTCGTAGACGGGCGCGGCCTCACGGCCCACGTCCACGCACAGGAAGTTGCCGGCCGAGGGGATCCAGCCGAGGCCGAGCGCGCGCAGGCCTGCCTCGAGCTGCGCCATCCCCTCGCGGTTGAGCGCCACGCTGCGCGCGATGTGCGCCTCGTCCGCCAGGGCCGCCTGCGCCGCCGCCTGGGCCACGGCGTTGACGTTGAAGGGGTGGCGCACCCGGTTGAGGAGCTCGGCCACCTCCGCTGCCGCCACGGCGTAGCCCACCCGCAGGCCCGCCAGCCCGTGGGCCTTGGAGAAGGTGCGCGTGACCACGAGCCGCGGCAGCGTGCCCAGCCAGGCCATCGCCCCTGCGGCCCCGGGGCCGGCGGCGTACTCGTGGTAGGCCTCGTCCACCACGGCCACCACGTGCGGCGGCAGCGCCTCGAGGAAGGCGCGCAGGGTCTCCGGCGCGATCCAGGTGCCCGTGGGGTTGTTCGGGTTGGCGATCCAGACCACGCGCGTGCGCGCGGTCACGCGCGCCGCCATCGCCTCCAGGTCGTGGCCGTGTGCGCGCGCGGGCGCCACCACCACGGCGGCCCCCACCGCCTGGGTCACGATGGGGTAGACGGCGAAGGCGTGCTCGCTCATCACGGCCTCGGTGCCGGGGCCGAGGAAGGCCCGCGCCACCAGGTCGAGCACGTCATTGGAGCCGTTGCCGAGCACGATGCAGGCCGGGTCCACGCCGTGGCGCTCGGCGAGCGCCGCGCGCAGGGTGAAGCAGTGCCCGTCGGGGTAGCGCGCCAGCCCCGAGAGCGCCGCGCGCGCAGCCTCCAGCGCGCGCGGCGAGGGACCGAGGGGGTTCTCGTTGGAGGCGAGCTTGACGGCCTCGCGGATGCCGAGCTCACGCTCCAGCGCCTCGATGGGCTTGCCGGGCTCGTAGGGCACGAGCCCGCGCACGCCGGGTGCGGCGAGCTCCAGCGCCCACCCCGCCTGTGGATCGCATGCCATTTCCGCCGTCCCTCGCATGCCGCACCTAGACGGGCAGCGCGCGCGGATAGGCCCCCAGCACGCGGAACAGGGTCGCCTCGCGCTCGAGCTCGGCGAGTGCCGCCGCCACCTTCGGGTCCCGGGCGTGACCCTCGATGTCCACGAAGAACACGTACTCCCAGCGGCCCCGGCGCGAGGGGCGCGACTCGATGCGCGTCATGCTGATGCCGTGGCGCGCCAGCGGCGCCACCAGCCGGTGCAGCGCGCCCGGCTCGTTGCGCGCCGAGAGCACGAGCGAGGTCTTGTCGTCCCCGCTCGGGGGGGGGCTCTGGGGACCGATCACCAGGAAGCGCGTGGCGTTGCCCGGGTCGTCCTCGATGTTGCGGGCAAGGACACGCAGGCCGTAGCGGCCGGCGGCGGCCTCGCTCGCCACGGCCGCCGCGCCCGCCTCCTCGGCGGCGCGCCTCGCGGCCTCGGCGTTGCTCGCCACCGCCACGCGCTCGGCCCGCGGGAGATTCGCCTCCAGCCAGCCACGGCACTGGGCGAGCGCCTGCTGGTGGGCGTAGACGCGGCGCACGTCCGCAAGCGCCCCGCTGCGTGCGAGCAGATTGTGATGCACACGCAGCTCCACCTCGCCGCAGATGGCGAGCGGCGAGGCGAGCAGGCGATCGAGGGTGTGCGTGACCACACCCTCGGTGGAGTTCTCCACCGGCACCACGCCGTGGTCGGCGGCATCCGCCTCCACCTCGCGGAAGACGGCGTCGATGCTGCCGAGCGGGCGCAGCTCGGCAAAGCTGCCGAACTGCTTGAGGGCGGCCTCCTGGGTGAAGGTGCCCTCCGGGCCGAGGTAGGCCACCCGCACCGGTCCCTGCACGGCCCGGCAGGCCGACATGAGCTCGCGGAACAGCCGCGCGATCGCCTCGTCGCTCAGCGGCCCCTCGTTGCGCGCCACCACCCGCCGCAGGATCTCGGCCTCGCGCTCCGGGCGGTAGAGGCCGTTGCCGGTCTCGCCCGCGGCCCGCTTGACCTCGGCGATCTCGCGCGCGCAGGCGGCGCGCTCGGCCACGAGCCGCTGGATCTCCTCGTCCAGGGCGTCGATACGCGCGCGCAGCGCCTTCAGCCGGCTTTCCTCGTCGGCACCGCTCATGGGCAAAACGGGGTCCCCCCGGGAGAGGCCACTATACCGCAGCGCGCCTCACAGGGCCCGCACCGCCAGCACGCCCTCGATGGCGCGCAGCCGCTCCAGCACCTCGCCCGGGGCGGGATCGTCCACGTCCACCAGCGTGTAGGCCACCTCGCCGCGGGACTCGTTGACCATGTGCACGATGTTGAGCCCGGCCCGGCCCAGGTTGTGCGAGATCTGTCCGAGCATGTCCGGCACGTTGGCGTTGACCACGGCAATGCGCTGGCGTCCGGCGCGCGGCAGGGAGATCTCGGGGAAGTTGACCGCGTTGCGCACGTTGCCATGCTCGAGATAGTCGCGCAGCTCCTCGGCCACCATGATGGCGCAGTTGTCCTGCGCCTCCTGGGTGGAGGCGCCGATGTGCGGCAGGGCCACCACGCGCGGGTGGTCCTTGATGCGCGCGGTGGGGAAGTCGCACACGTAGGCGTAGAGCTGCCCCTCGTCGAGGGCCGCGCACACCGCCTCCTCGTCCACGATCTCGCCGCGGGCGAAGTTGAGCACCACCGCCCCCTTGCGCATGCGGCGGATGCGCTCGGCGTTGATCATGTGGCGGGTCTGGTCGGTGAGCGGCACGTGGAAGGTGACGAAGTCCACGCGCGCGAGCAGGTCGTCCACGCTCGCGCCTTGCTGCACCTCGGAGGAGAGCTGCCAGGCGCGCTCGACCGTGATGTCCGGGTCGTAGCCGATCACCTTCATGCCGAGGGCGAGCGCGGCATTGGCCACCTTGACACCGATGGCCCCGAGGCCGATGACGCCGAGGGTGCGCCCCGGCAGCTCGAAGCCGCGGAAGCGCTTCTTGTTGGCCTCCACCGCGCGGTGGATTTCCTCGTCGTCGCCCTCGAGGCCGCGCACGTAGTCCCGGGCCTGGCAGACGTTGCGTGCGGCCACCAGCATCCCGGCGATGACCAGCTCCTTGACCGCGTTGGCGTTGGCGCCGGGAGCGTTGAAGACCGGGATGCCGCGGCGGGTCATCTCGGCGACGGGGATGTTGTTGACACCGGCCCCCGCCCGGGCGATGGCCTTGACCGTGGCGGGGATCTCCATGCGGTGGAGGTCGCGCGAGCGCACCAGGATGGCGTCCGGATCGTCGATCCCGGAGGCGACCTCGTAGCGGTCGCGCGGCAACCGCTCCAGCCCCGCCACCGAGATGTTGTCCAGCGTCAGGATGCGAAAGACCCGCTTGCCGTTGCCGTTCGCGTTGCCGTTCTCAGCCATGGCGCCGCTCGAAGTCCTGCATGAACTCGATGAGCCGATCCACGCCCTCCTCGGGCATGGCGTTGTAGATGCTGGCCCGCATGCCGCCCACGGAGCGGTGGCCCTTGAGGGCCACCAGCCCCGCGGCCTCGGCCTCCCGGAGGAAGGTATTGTCCAGTGCCGGGTCCGCCAGCGTGAAGGGCACGTTCATCCAGGAACGGCAGGCGGGGTCCACCGGGTTGCGGTAGAAGTCGGTGGCATCGATGGCGGCGTAGAGCTTCTCCGCCTTGCGGCGGTTGCGCTCGGCCATCGCCTCCAGGCCGCCCTCGTCCAGGATCCAGCGGAAGACCAGCCCCGCCAGGTACCAGGCGAAGGTGGGCGGGGTGTTGAGCATGGAGCCCGCCTCGGCGTGAGCCGCGTAGTCGAACATGGTGGGCGTGCCCGGCAGGGTCTCGCCCACCAGATCCTTGCGCACGATCACCACCGCGAGCCCCGCGGGGCCGATGTTCTTCTGTGCTCCGGCGTAGATGAGGCCGAAGCGGCTCACGTCGATGGGGCGCGAGAGGATGGTGGAGGACATGTCCGCCACCAGGGGCACGTCGCCGGTGTCGGGAATCCAGTGGAACTCCACCCCGCCGATGGTCTCGTTGGGCGTGTAGTGCACGTAGGCCGCCTCCGGATCGAGGCGCCAGCTCTCGCGCGGAGGGATGGTGGTGTAGCCCTCGGCCCCGGAACTCGCCGCCACGTTGACCTCGCAGTAGCGGCGGGCCTCCTTGATGGCCTTCTTCGACCACAGGCCCGTATCCAGGTAGTCGGCGCGCCCGCGACCGCGCAGCAGGTTCATGGGCACCATGGCGAACTGGCTCGTGGCGCCGCCCTGCAGGAAGAGCACGTGGTAGTCGTCGGGGATGCCCATGAGCCGGCGCAGGTCCTCCTCGGCCTGCTCGGCGATGGAGATGAACGCCTTGCCGCGATGGCTCATCTCCATCACGGACATGCCGGTGCCGCCCCAGTCCAGCAGCTCCTCGCGCGCGCGCTCGAGCACCGGCAGGGGCAGCGTCGCCGGCCCGGCGCTGAAGTTGTAGACCCTCGTCATCGTGTCGCTCGCTCCCACCAAGGCAGGCTGAATGCGTAAGCCGCGTGGAAACTCCGATCAATCCGCTGCGCGGATTGATCAGCGCGATAGCGCTTCGCGGTCCATTTCGATTTTTCGCGTGTCGTCATGCACTTCCCTGTGCATGGGCCGTCCCGCGGCCGTCCCTGGCCGCGGGGAAGCTCTGAAAAATCGGAATTTTCAGAGCTTCCTTCAGACCTTTCCGCAATTTTTCACCCCTTCCAAACGTCGAACGGCCGCCGGCGGCGTACCGCCGCAGCGGGGTCGGCCGCACTTCAGCCGTCCGGCGCCGAGGCCGGCTCCTCTCCGGCAGGCGGCCCGTCGTCGCCGTTCTCGGCCACGCGCTCGACACCCACCAGACGCTCGCCCTCGGCCAGGCTGATGAGCTTGACGCCCTGGGTGTTGCGTCCCATCACCGAGACCTCTCGCACCCGCGTGCGCACCAGGGTGCCGCCGTCGGTGATGAGCATGATCTCGTCGTCGTCGTCCACCAGCACCGCGCCCACCACCGCGCCGTTGCGCGCCGTGGTGCGGATGGAGATCACGCCCTGCCCCCCGCGGCCGCGCAGCGGGTACTCGGCCACGGGCGTGCGCTTGCCGTAGCCGTTCTCGGTGGCCGTGAGCACCGTGCCGGTGCGGGCGGCCTCCGCGTCCACGATGATGAGGGCAATCACACGCTGGCCCGGCATGAGCTGCATGCCACGCACGCCGCGCGCGGCGCGGCCCATGGGGCGCACGTCGGACTCGCGGAAGCGGATGGCCTTGCCGGCGTCGCTGAGGAGCATCACCTCGCGCGTGCCGTCGGTGAGCGCCGCGTCCACCAGCTCGTCGCCGTCGCGCAGCTCGCAGGCGATGATGCCGCTCGCGCGCGGGCGCGAGAAGTCGGCGAGCGGCGTCTTCTTCACGATGCCATGTGCGGTGGCCATGAACACGTACTGGCCCTCGGCGTAGTCACGCACGGGCAGCACCGTGCCGATGCGCTCGCCCTCCTCCAGCGGCAGCAGGTTGACGATGGGCCTGCCGCGCGCCGTGCGGCCCACCATGGGCAGCTCGTAGACCTTGAGCCAGTACACCTTGCCGCGGCTGGAGAAGCACAGCAGCGTGTCGTGGGTATTGGCCACGAAGAGCTTCTCGATGAAGTCCTCCTCGCGCACCCGCGCGGCCTGGCGCCCGCGCCCGCCGCGGCGCTGGGCGCGGTAGTCCGCGACCGGCTGGGCCTTGGCGTAGCCCGCGTGCGAGAGGGTGACGACCACGTCCTCCTCGGTGATGAGGTCCTCGATGGTGAGATCCTCGTGCGTCTCGTGGATCTCGGTGCGGCGCTCGTCGCCGTAGCGTTCACGAACTTCGATCAGCTCCTCACGGATCACGGCCATGAGGCGGCGCGGGTCGGCCAGGATCAGCATGAGCTCGCGGATGGCGTCCAGCAGCTCACCGTACTCCTTGACGATCTTCTCCTGCTCCAGCCCCGTGAGACGGTGCAGGCGCAGATCCAGGATCGCCTGGGCCTGGGCCTGCGAGAGGCGGTAGCCCCCCGGCCCCGGCCCCACGCCCGGCTCCAGCCCCTCGGGGCGGGAGTCCACGCCCTCGGCACGGGCGAGCATCTCGGTCACCACACCTGGTGCCCAGACGCGCGCGGTGAGCGCGGCCCTGGCCTCGGCCGGGCTGGGCGAGGCCTTGATGAGGGCGATGACCTCGTCGATGTTGGCGAGCGCCACCGCGAGCCCCTCCAGCACGTGGGCGCGCTCGCGCGCCTTGCGCAGCTCGTGGACCGTGCGCCGCGTGACCACCTCGCGCCGATGGCGGATGAAGGCCTCGATGAGCTGCTTGAGATCGAGCAGACGCGGCTGGCCGTCAACCAGCGCGACCATGTTGATGCCGAAGACGGTCTCGAGCTGGGTATGCTGGTAGAGGTTGTTCAGCACGACCTCCCCCACCTCGCCGCGCTTGAGCTCGATGACGACGCGCAGCCCCTCCTTGTCCGACTCGTCGCGCAGCTCGGAGATTCCCTCGATGCGCCTGTCGCGCACGAGCTCGGCGATCTTCTCCAGCAGGCGCGCCTTGTTCACCTGGTAGGGCAGCTCGGTGACGACGATGGTCTGGCGCCCGCTGGCGTCGGTCTCGATGTGGGCGCGCGCACGCACGTGGATGCGCCCTCGCCCCGTGCGGTAGGCCTCGCGTATGCCGCGCGCGCCGTTGATGATGCCGGCGGTAGGGAAGTCAGGGCCCGGCAGGTGCCGCATCAGGCCCTCGACCGTGATGTCGGGATCGTCGATGAGGGCCACGCAGGCGTCGATCACCTCGCGCAGGTTATGCGGCGGGATGTTGGTGGCCATGCCCACGGCGATGCCCGAGGAGCCGTTGATGAGCAGGTTCGGGATGCGCGTGGGGAAGACCGTGGGCTCCTGCTCGGAGCCATCGTAGTTGGGCATGAAGTCCACGGTCTCCTTGTCGATGTCGGCCAGGAGCTCGTGGGCGATGCGCGCCATGCGCACCTCGGTGTAGCGCATGGCCGCGGGGGCGTCGCCGTCGATGGAGCCGAAGTTTCCCTGCCCGTCGATGAGCGGATAGCGCATGGAGAAGGGCTGGGCCATGCGCACGATGGTGTCGTAGACGGCCGCGTCCCCGTGGGGGTGGTACTTACCGATGACGTCGCCCACGATGCGCGCCGACTTCTTGTAGGGCTTGTTCCAGTCGTTGCCGAGCTCGTGCATGGCGTAGAGCACGCGCCGGTGCACGGGCTTGAGGCCGTCGCGCACGTCCGGCAGGGCCCGTCCCACGATCACGCTCATGGCGTAATCGAGGTAGGACTGCCGCATCTCGTCCTCGAGATTGACGGGCAGGACTTCGCGGGCGAACTCGCTCATGGGCAGGGTTTCCGGCTGTCAGGAACGGACGCGGCCCCGGCGCGGCGCTGCCGCGGGGGCCGGCATCGGGAAATCCGCGTGATTTTAGCACGGACGCGAGCCTGGCCGCGCACCGGGGCGCTCATTCCCCGGCCTGCGCTGCGCGCAGCAGCGCCGCGAGACGCGCGCGGTCGGGCCGCTCCACCACGCCCGCCTCCGTCACCAGCACGTCCACCAGATCCGCGGGCGTGACGTCGAAGACCGGGTTCCAGGCGCCGGCCCCCGCGGGGGCGACGGGGCTGCCTCCGCAGGCGAGCAGCTCGCCTGCCGCACGCGTCTCCACCGGGATGGCGGCCCCGTCGGGCGTCGCCGGATCGAGCGTGGAGACAGGCGCCACCACCATGAAGCCCACGCCGTGGCGACGCGCCGCCAGCGCCAGGGCGTAGGTGCCGATCTTGTTGGCCACGTCGCCGTTGGCGGCGATGCGATCGGCGCCGACGATCACCCAGCGCACGCCGCCCTGGCGCAGCAGCCAGGCGGCCGCGCCGTCGGCGAGCAGGCTCACGGGGATGCCCTCCTGCACCAGCTCCCAGGCCGTCAGGCGCGCGCCCTGCAGCCAGGGGCGGGTCTCGTCGGCATAGACACGCTCGATGAGGCCTGCGGCGTGCGCGCTGCGGATCACGCCCAGGGCCGTGCCCCAGCCGCCGGTGGCAAGGGCCCCCGTGTTGCAGTGGGTGAGCACCGCGCAGCGCCCGCCCAGGCGTGCCGCTCCCAGCGCGCCCATGCGCCGGTTGGCGGCCACGTCCTCATCGTGGATGGCACGCGCCTCAGTCTCCAAGGCCGCGGCCGGGTCCTCGCCCGCCACCAGCGCCGCGTCCAACCGCCGGCGCATGCGGGCCAAGGCCCAGGCCAGGTTCACCGCCGTGGGCCGCGCCGCCTCCAGCGTGCGGAGCTCGGCCTCGAAGGCCGGGCGCCAGTCCGCGGCGGGACCCGCCGCGTGGGCGCGCACGGCGAGCGCCGCCCCGTAGGCTGCCGCGATGCCGATGGCCGGCGCCCCGCGCACCACCATGTCGCGGATGGCCGCCGCGACCTCGGCCGCGCTGCGCGCCTCCACCCAGCCCGTTTCGTGGGGCAGCCGGCGCTGATCCAGCAGCCGCAGCGCCTCGCCCGTCCACTCCAGCGCGCGCACCCGCTCGCCTGTCCTCGGCTCCATCATCACGGGGAAATCTTACGGAAACTCTGATCAATCCGCTGCGCGGATTGATCAGCGCGATAGTGCTTCGCGGCCCATTTTCGATTTTTTCGTATCGTCATGCACTTCCCTGTGCATGAGCCGTCCCGCGGCCGTCCCTGGCCGCGGGGAAGCTCTGAAAAATCGGATTTTTCAGAGCTTCCCGAGATTTTTCAGACCTTCCTTGCATGAGGGTGTACGGTGGACGGTCGACGGTGGAGGTCGGCGCCACGAAGCCGACCGTACACAGCCCGCTGTGTGGATGCGGTATCCTCTCGCGCCATGGCCGATACGGTGGTCATCAGCGCCCGCTGGGTCGTCCCGGTCGAGCCCGAAGGGGTGACGCTCGCCGATCACGCGGTGGTGATCGCCGATGGCCGCATCGCGGCGCTTGCGCCGCGCGAAGAGGCCCTCGCCCGCCATCCGGAAGCCGAGCACGTGGCCCTCGAGCACCACGTCCTCATCCCGGGCCTCGTCAACGCCCACACCCATGCCGCCATGACCCTGTTGCGCGGGCTGGCCGACGACCTGCCCCTCATGGACTGGCTGCGCGAGCACATCTGGCCCGCCGAGGCGCGCTGGGTCTCCGAGGCCTTCGTCCACGACGGGACGCTGTTGGCGCTGGCGGAGATGATCCGCGCAGGCACCACCTGTTTCAACGACATGTACTTCTTCCCGGAGGTGACGGCCCGGGTCGCGGCCCAGGCCGGCCTGCGGGCAGTGGTGGGCATGATCGTGATCGACTTCCCCAGCGCCTGGGCCCGCAACGCCGACGAGTATCTGGACAAGGGCCTCGCTCTGCACGACAGCCTCAAGGACGATCCCCTCGTGAGCGCCGCCTTCGCGCCCCATGCGCCCTACACCGTGGCTGACGCGGCGCTGGAGCGCATCCGGGTTCTGGCCGACGAGCTCGAGGTGCCCGTGCACATGCACGTGCATGAGACCGCCGCCGAGGTGGCCGAGGCCGTGAAGGCCACCGGCCGACGCCCCCTGGCGCGCCTGGACGCGCTCGGCCTGCTCAACCCGGCGCTCGCCGCCGTGCACATGACCCAGCTCGAGCCCCCCGAGATCGAGCGGCTGGCCGAGACCGGCGTGCGCGTGGTGCACTGCCCCCAGTCCAACATGAAGCTCGCGAGCGGGGCCTGCCCCGTGGCCGCCCTGCAGGCGGCGGGCGTGCCCGTGGCGCTGGGCACGGACGGGGCGGCCAGCAACAACGACCTCGACATGCTGGAGGAGCTGCGCACGGCGGCGCTCCTCGGCAAGCTCACCGCAGGCGACGCTGCCGCCGTGCCCGCGGCCGCGGCGCTGCGCATGGCCACCCTCGACGGCGCGCGCGCACTCGGCCTCGCCGACGAGATCGGCAGCCTCGTGCCTGGCAAGGCGGCCGACCTCGTGGCCGTGGACCTGGGCGAGCCCGAGACCGAGCCCGTGTACAATCCGGTCTCGCACCTGGCCTACTGCGCCGCGCGCGGCCAGGTGACGGACGTGTGGGTGGCGGGCCGGCCGCTGATGCGCGGCCGCCGCCTGCTCACCCTGGACCTGGACGAGATCCGCGCGCGCGCCGCCGCCTGGGGCGGGCGGATCTCCGGCACGCCGCCCGAGGAGGACGCCCCGTGAGCGCCACCGGCGCCAATGTCGACCGCGAGGAGGTGGCCAAGTTCGAGGCCGCCGCCGCACGCTGGTGGGATCCCGCGGGCCAGATGCGCCCGCTGCACGAGATCAACCCGCTGCGGCTGGCGTTCGTGGCCGAGCGCGCCGGCCCGCTGGCGGGCAGGCGCGTCGCCGACGTAGGCTGCGGCGGCGGCATCCTGGCCGAGGCCATGGCGCGCGAGGGCGCCGAGGTCACCGGCATCGACGCCTCCGAGGCGGCGCTGCGCGTGGCGCGCCTGCATGCGGCCGAAAGCGGCGTGAAGGTGGACTACCAACCCGGCACGGCCGAGGCCCTTGCCGCCGGGATGCCCGGTGCCTTCGACATCGTCACCTGCATGGAGCTCATCGAGCACGTCCCCGACCCCGCCTCGCTCATCCAGGCCTGCGCGCGGCTGGCGCGGCCTGGGGGGCACGTGTTCTTCTCCACCCTCAACCGCACGCCCAAGGCCTGGCTGCTGGCCGTGGTGGGCGCCGAGTACGTGCTGGGGCTGCTCCCGCGCGGCACCCATGACTGGCGCCGCTTCGTACGGCCCTCGGAGCTCGACGCCTGGGCGCGCGGCGCCGGGCTCGAGCTCGCCGAGCTCGCCGGCCTCCGCTACGACCCGCTGCTCGGCCGCCACCGGCTTACGCGCGACGTCAGCGTCAACTACCTCGCCTGGTACAGAAAAGGAAACTCTGATCAATCCGCCGCGCGGATTGATCCGCACTGAGGTGCTTCGCGGTTCATTTCAACTTTTTGCTGTGTCGTCATGCACTTCCCTGTGCATGGGCCCTCCCGCGGCCGTCCCTGGCCGCGGGGAAGGGCTGAAAAATCGCGATTTTGCCCTTCCAATAGTCTGCAGGCCGCACCGCGCACTCGCACCATGATCCGGGCTGTCTTTTTCGACCTGGACGGGACGCTGCTCGACACCGCGCCGGACATGGCCGCCTGCCTCAACACCCTCCTCGAGGAGGCCGGCCGTGCGCCGCTGCCGCTCGGGCGCATCCGCCCCGTGGTCTCCCACGGGGCCACGGCGCTGGTGCGTCTCGGCTTCGGTCTCGGCCCGGAAGACGGCGAGGCCTTCGAGCGTCTGCGCCGGCGCTTCCTCGCACTCTACCGCCGCCGCCTCGCCCACGAGACGCGCCTCTTCCCGGGCATGGAGGCCGTGCTGGAGGCGCTGGAGGGCGAGGGTCGCTGCTGGGGCGTGGTCACCAACAAGCCCGCACGCTTCACCGAGCCGCTCCTCAATGCCCTGGGGCTGGATACGCGTGCGGCCTGCATCGTGAGCGGCGACACCGCCCCCGCGCGCAAGCCCGACCCGCGCCCGCTGCTCCACGCCTGCGGCGTGGCCGGCGTGCTGCCGGAGGAATGCGTCTACGTCGGCGACGCGCGCCGGGACGTGGAGGCCGCCCACGCTGCGGGCATGCCCGCGGCGGTGGCCCTGTTCGGCTACATCGGCGAGGCCGACGACCCGGCCGCCTGGGGCGCCGACGCGCTGATCGAGACGCCGGCGACCCTGCTCGACTGGGTCCGATCCCATGGCTGAGTGGCTGCCCGCCCTCGCCGCCGGCCTTGTCCTCGGGCTCCTGGCCGGCTGGGCCCTGGGCCAGCGGGGGCTTGCGCGCCTGCGCGAGGAGAAGGCGCGACTGGAGGCGCTGCTGGAGGGCGAGCAGCGCGCGGCCGAGCGCCAGGTCGAGGCCCTGCAGAAGGCCGAGCAGGCGCTCACGGACACCTTCCGGGCGCTGTCGAGCGCCGCCCTGCGCGAGTCCAGCGAGTCCTTCCTGCAGCTCGCGCGCACCCAGCTCGAGGCGCGCGAGCGCGCCATCGACGACATGCTGCGCCCCATCCGCGAGGCGCTGGTGAAGACCGAGCGCCAGATCCGCGAGATCGAGAAGGAGCGCCGCGAGGCCTACGGCGCCCTCAGCCAGCACCTGCGCGCCATGCTCGAGAGCCACCAGGCCCTGCAGGCCGAGACGCGCCGGCTGGTGCAGGCGCTGCGCCGGCCCGAGGTGCGCGGCCAGTGGGGCGAGCTCACCTTGCGCCGCCTGGTCGAGCTCGCCGGCATGCAGTCGCACTGCGACTTCGAGGAGCAGCCCACGGTCGCCGGCGAGGACGGGCGGGTGCGCCCCGACCTGGTGGTCCACCTCCCCGAGGGGCGCCGCATCGTGGTGGACGCCAAGACCCCCCTCGACGCCTACCTCGAGGCCGTGGAGGCCACGGAGGAGGAGGCGCGGCGCGCGGCGCTCCTGCGCCATGCGCGCAAGGTGCGCGAGCGCGTGGGCGAGCTCGCCTCCAAGCGCTACTGGGCGCGCTTCGACGGCAGCCTCGACTTCGTGGTGCTCTTCATACCGGGCGACCAGTTTCTCGCCGCCGCCCTGGAGCAGGACCCGCGGCTCCTCGAGGACGCCCTCGCCGACCGTGTCATGCTTGCCACACCCACCAGCCTCGTGGCCCTGCTGCGCGCCGTGGCCTACGGCTGGCGCCAGCAGGCGCTCGCGCGCAACGCCGAGACCGTGCGCGACCTGGGGCGCGAGCTCCACGAGCGCCTGGCGACCATGCTGGCCCACTTCGACCGCCTGGGCTCGGCCCTCAACCGGACGGTGGAGGCCTACAACAGCGCCCTGGGCTCGCTGGAGCGGCGTGTGCTGCCCGGCGCGCGCCGCTTCACCGAGCTCGGCGTGCCCACCACCCGCGAGCTGCCCGAGGCGAAGCCCGTCGAGACCCTCGCCCGCACCTCCGTCGCGGGGGAGAACGGGTCCAGGGCTCCCAAGGACGAAGAATGAGCGGATGGCCGACCGTCATTCGCCGCGCAGGGCCTCGCGGCCCTTCTCGACCAGCGCCCCGGCCTTGGCCTTGGCCTGCTCGGCGAGGCTCGGCACCCGGAAGGGGTTGGCGTAGAAGGGGCGATCGCGGCCCAGGTTTACGCCGAACCACAGGCCGATCCCCAGCCCCACCAGCAGCCCGATGACGAGATTGCGCATCGTGGAACCTCCAACCTGCCTTTGGGGCCGAACCTAGCCCGGGCCGGCACCTCCGGCAAGGGCGCACGCCAGGCCGTGCGTGCACGGTGGACGGTCCGCGACAGCAGGCGGGTCGCCCTCGCCGCCGCCACTTCCCCGTACAATGGCACCATGACCGCCGCCTTCCAGCCCGCACCGCGGGCGGCCGAGGCCGCCTTGCGGCAGTGCCTCGCCCTCGCGCGGCGGCATTACGAGAACTTCCCCGTCGCCTCGGTGCTGCTCCCGCGCAGGCTGCGCCGCGCGGTGGCAGCCATCTACGCCTTCGCGCGCATGGCCGACGACCTCGCCGACGAGGGCGATCTCCCCCCTCACGTGCGCCTCGCCGCGCTCGATGAGATGGAATGCACGCTGGAGGCCGCCGCCCGGGGGGAGCCGCCGCCTCACGCGTCCGTCTTCGTGGCGCTCTCCATCGCCTTTGCCGAGCACGGGCTGCCGCTCGGGCCCTTCCGCGACCTGCTCTCGGCCTTCCGCCAGGACGCGGCCGGGCCCGTGCGGTTCGAGGACTATGGCGCCCTCGCCGGCTACTGCCGCCGCTCGGCCAGCCCCATCGGGCGGCTGCTGCTGCACCTGCACGGCGTGCGCGACCCGCGCGCGCTGGCACGCTCGGACGCCATCTGCACCGCGCTCCAGCTCGTGAACTTCGTCCAGGACCTGGCCGGCGACCTGGCCCGCGACCGCATCTACATCCCCCTGGACGAGCTCGACCGCTTCGGCGTGCGCGAGGCCGATCTCAAGGCGCGCCTGACGGGCCCCGCGCTGGCGGCGCTGCTGGCCCACCAGCTCGACCGCGCCGCGCGCCTCCTGGAGGCGGGCGCGCCGCTCGCGCAGGAGCTCCCCTGGCGCGCGGGGCTGGAGCTGCGCCTGGTGCTCGCCGGTGCGCGCCGCATGATCGAGCGGCTGCGCGCCCGGCCTCCCGAGGCCCTCTACGCCCGCCCCACCCTGGGTCCTGCCGACTGGGCGCTCGCCGTGCTGCGTCACGCCCGCGCCTGAGCGCCCGATACCCCTGCCCCGGGTGCGGTGACCGCAGCCGCGCCTTGGGGCATCCTTTGGCCCGGAGCGGAACACCTGCCATGGACCCCCACGCCTACTGCCAGGAGCGAGCCGCCGCCAGCGGCTCCAGCTTCTACTACGCCTTCCGCTTCCTCGACCCGGAGCGGCGCCGGGCCATCACGGCGCTCTATGCCTTCTGCCGCGAGGTGGACGACGTGGTGGACGAGTGCCGCGACCCAGGCGTGGCGCGGACCAAGCTCGGCTGGTGGCGCGAGGAGCTCGCCACGGTCTACGAGGGCGGGGCACGCCACCCCGTCACGCGCGCCCTGCGCTGGGCGGCCCAGCGCTACGCGCTGCCCCGCGAGCACCTCGAGGCCGTGATCGAGGGTGTGGAGATGGACCTCGCCCACGGCGGCTTCGAGGACATGGCCGCCTTGCGCGCCTACTGCCACCAGGTCGCCGGCGTGGTGGGCCTGCTTTCGGCCGAGATCTTCGGCTACCGCAACCCGGCCACCCTCGACTACGCCCACGAGCTCGGCATCGCCCTGCAGCTCACCAACATCCTGCGCGACGTGGGCGAGGACGCCCGCCGCGGGCGTGTGTACCTGCCGCGCGACCTGCTCGCCGCCCACGGCGTGCGCGCGGTGGACCTGCGCCGCGGCGAGACCACGCCCGCCGTGCGCGCGCTGCTGGCCGCCTTCGCCAGTGAGGCCCGCGCCGCCTACGCGCGCGCCTTGGATCGCCTGCCCACGGAGGATCGCTGGTCCCAGCGCGCCGGGCTCGTCATGGCGGCCATCTACCAGGCCCTGCTCGAAGAGATCGCCCGCGACGGCTACCGCGTGGTGGAGCATCGCGTGGCGCTCACACCCATCCGCAAGCTCTGGATCGCCTGGCGCACCTACCGGCGCGAGCGCCGGCGCGCCGCGGCCTGATCCCGGGAAATGGAACGCTGGGACGTCACGGTGGTGGGCGCCGGCTGGGCGGGGCTGGCCGCCGCGGTGGCGCTCGCCGGCACCGGCGCCCGCGTGCAGGTGCTGGAGGCGGCCCGCCGCCCGGGCGGGCGCGCCCGCCGGGTGCGCCTCGGCGGGCTGGAGGCGGACAACGGCCAGCACCTCCTGCTGGGCGCCTGCCGGGCGGTGCTCGGCCTGCGCGCGCGCCTCGGCCTCGACCCCGAGGCCGGCTTCACGCGCCTGCCCCTGCGCCTGCGGGTGGAGGGGCCCGACGGCGGCCCCCGCCTGGACCTGCGCCTGCCGTCCCGTCTTCCTCCGGCCCCCGGCCTCGCCCTCGCCCTGCTGCGCGCGGCCGCCCTGGGCCTGCCGACGCGGCTGGCCGCCGTGGCGCGTCTGGGACGCCTGCGGCGTGCGCCTGCGGCCGATGCCGACCTCCCGGCCGCGCGCTGGCTGATCGAGGCGGGCATGCCCGGGCCGCTGCGCGCGCTGCTGTGGGAGCCGCTTGCGCTGGCCGCGCTCAACACCCCGGCGCGCGAGGCCTCCGCGCGGGTCCTGGGCCGTCTCCTCGCCGAAGCCTTCGCCGGGGCCGGCAGCGCGGACCTCCTCGTCCCCGCCACGGACCTGGGGCGCCTCTTCCCCGAGCCCGCCGTGGACTGGCTGCGCGCGCGCGGCCATGCGGTCCGCCTCGGCACGGCGGTGACGGGCATCGAGGCCGAGTGCGGCCGGATCAGCGCCCTGCGCACCCGCACGCAGAGGCTGGCGGTGGACGGCGCGGTGGTGCTGGCCACCGCGCCCTGGCACACGGCCCGGCTGCTGGCCCCGCTCCCCGGCTGCGCGGCGCTGGCGCGCCGGCTCCAGGCGCTCGGCAGCATGCCGGTGACCACCGTCTATCTCCGCTACCCCGAGCCCGTGCGGCTGGAGCCGCCGATCCTGGGCGTGGCCGGCGCCACCGTGCAGTGGCTCTTCGACCGGCGCCTCGCCGGCCAGCGCGGCCTGATCGCCGCCGTCGTCAGCGGCCCCGGCCCCCACATGGCGCTGCGTGCTGCCGCGCTCGCACGGCGGGTGGCCGCCGAGGTGGCCCGGCTGCGGCCCGCCTGGCCACCGCCTGCCGAGGTGCGCACGGTGCGCGAGCGCCGGGCCACCTTCGCCGCGCGCGCAGGCTGCGAGGCCCTGCGCCCGGGGCACGCCACGCCGCTCGCCAACCTCCTGCTCGCCGGCGACCACACCGCCACGGGGCTCCCCGCCACGCTGGAGGGGGCCGCGCGCAGCGGGCTGGCCTGCGCGCGCGTCCTGGCGGACGGCCGGCCGTAGACCGCCTGCCGGGTCATGACCGGACGGGTGGGCCGGACGGACGGGGAAAGCGCCGGCCTGCCGGCTCACGCGGTCGAGCGCATACCTGTCAGCCGATCTTCAGGAGAAACGGCCGGAGGCGGGCCGGCTGGAAGCCGGCCCTACCATGGAGGGGACCCGTCCTGATCCGGCAGGCAGTGCATCGGCGGTTGTAAGCGGCAAGGGCGGCGTTTAGGCTTGCGGCCCGTGCCCGAGGACGTGCTCATCGTGCCCCCGCCCGGCTACGCCCCGGCACCCGACCTGCTGGCCGGGCGCGTGGTGCTCGTCACCGGCGCCGGCGCCGGTCTCGGCCGGGCGCTCGCGCTGGCCTGCGCGCGCCACGGGGCCACGGTGGTGCTGCTCGACCGCGCGCTTCCCGCCCTCGAAGCCGCCTACGACGCCATCGAGGAGGCCGGTGGCCCCCAGCCCGCCCTCTATCCCATGGACCTCGCCGGCGCCACCCCCGATGACCACCAGACCCTCGCCGAGCGCATCCGCGGCGAGCTCGGCCGCCTGGACGCCCTCGTCCACAACGCCGCCTTCCTGGGCGCGCTCAGCCCCGTCGCGAACCACGACCCGGGCCTGTGGATGCAGGCGCTGCAGGTGAACCTCACCGCGCCCTTCCTCATGACGCGGGCCTGCCTGCCGCTGCTGCGCGAAGCGCCCGACCCGGCGCTCCTGTTCGTCTCGGACGCCGCCGGAAGGCGCGGCAAGGCCTACTGGGGCGCCTATGGCGCCAGCAAGGCCGGGCTCGAGAACCTGGCGGAGACCCTCGCCGACGAGCTCGAGGCCAACACCCGCATCCGGGTGGCCACGCTCGACCCGGGCCCCCTGCGCACGGGCCTGCGCCGCACCGCCTACCCCGGCGAGCCCCGCGACGCCGTGCCCCCGCCGGAGGCCGCCGTGCCCGCCTGCCTGTGGTTCCTGGGTCCGGACGGGGCGGCAATCCGGGGGCGGCGCCTTGCCGCCGCGGCGGCCGCCGTCCCGGTCTCTTCCGCGGCGGGAAATTGACGTTTGCCGGCCGGCATCGCCCTGCACCCTTGTAACCTACTGACTGCCATGACAATCTTGGAATGCCCCCCTTTGGCATGCATCTCGCATGGCGCCGGGGGAGGCCGGCACCGGCCTCACCGGAGCAGGAGCGACAGATGAGCCTGAGCCTCTTCAAGCAGGTGGAAGCCGACCCGGCCGGCAGCCATGTCTCCGCCCCAGCCAGCCTGCAGGCGGGCCGCACGGTGCGCGAGGCCGCCGTGGCGCTGCTCAGCGCCCTGCAGACCACGCTCGAGGTGGAGCGGCTCCTCGGCCTGTTCGGCGAGCACCTGCGGCAGGTGGTCCCGCACGACGGGCTCGTCTACCTGAACGAGGCCGAGGGCCTCTCGGTCCGGCTCGGCCATCAGGCGCGGCACTCGGCGAGCTACCGCCTCACCCTGGGGACGCACGATCTCGGGGAGCTCACCCTGCACCGGGCGCGGCGCTTCGCGGAGGACGAGCTCGCCGCGGCCGAGTACCTGGCCTGCCACCTCATGCACCCGCTGCGCAATGCGCTGCTCTACCGGCAGGCGATGCGCTCGGCCTACGAGGATCCGGTCACGGGCATCCACAACCGCGCGGCACTGGAGCGGGCCATGCGCCGCGAGGTGGACCTCGCCCACCGGCACGGCACCCGCCTCACGGTGGTGCTCTTCGACATCGATCACTTCAAGACCGTGAACGACCAGTACGGCCACCTGCACGGCGACTGCGTGCTGCGCTTCGTCGCGCAGCAGGCCGCGGGATGCATGCGCGCCACGGACATGCTCTTCCGCTATGGCGGCGAGGAGTTCGTGGCGCTGCTGAGCAGCACAGGCGCGGCCGGCGGCGCGCGAGTGGCCACGCGCATCCGCCGCGCGATCGAGGACACGCCCTGCGTGTGCGGCGGCGCCCGCGTGCAGGTCACGGTGAGCCTGGGCGTGGCGGAGCTGCAGGAAGGCGAGGACGTCGATAGCCTGCTCGCCCGTGCGGACGCGGCCCTCTACCAGGCCAAGCGGGCCGGGCGCAACTGCGTGCGCATCGCCACGGCCGGCTGAGGCCCGCCGGCGCGCCGCCTGTGCGCCGGCGCACGGCACATCCATGAACGGGCTCACGGCGCGGCCCCTTCCGGGGGGCTAGGCTGGAACCAAGGCTGGCAGAGTCGGAACGAGGAGAGCCGGGATGGACCCGATCCAGACCATCGAGCAGATCATCGATTCGCGCTTCCGCATCGCCGCGCTGGCGACCCGCAACCCCCGACGGGTCTGCGAGGTCTTCGAGCGCCTGGCCCGGCTGACCGGCCGCGCCGTCTACCGCTGGAGCCCGGAGACGGGGCTGCAGCGCCTGGCCGGCGCCTACGAGCCCATCCCCGGCACCCGGTCCCTGGCCGGGGCGCTGGACTACATCGCCTCCACCATCCACTTCGGCATCTACCTGCTGCCGGGCGTGCAGGACCTCCTCGCCGATCCCCGCATCGATGAGCGGCTGTGGAAGATCGTCCAGGGC
>JALSJE010000018.1 GCA_026989495.1 Gammaproteobacteria bacterium
GATCGCGACGGGCATCGCGACGGATCAGGTCCTTCTCATCCTTCGGCATCTTTCAACGCCTCACGTAACTTGCGCAACACAGGGAGAGGAATGTCGTCAGCCACTTGCTTGGAGTGAATCAGCAGCAACCACACCTCACCACGCAGAGGCCGATCAAGGTAGATCACCCTGACACCACCACGCTTGCCGCGTCCGGGCGCATTCCACCGCACTTTCCTCAACCCACCCGAGCCGGGGATCACCTTGCCGGCCTCGGGACGGGCGGAGATCCAGGCGACGAAGTCCTCGCGCTCCCGCTCGGTCCAGTAATCCGCCTGTAGCCGCGAGAAAAGCGGCGTCTCGACCACTGTGCGCATCCATGCGCTCCTGCCTGCCTAAACCCAACTATACGGCATTGCCGTATAGTTGGCAATGGGAGCACGCCAAAAGGTTCAGTATGGCTGACGCTCGGACGGGAGCTGGAGGTCGGCGAGGTGGGCCGGCGTGCCTTCGTGGTCCGGCTGGCGGTAGTCGCGGGGGTCGAGGCAGCGATCGTAGAGCGCGCGCTCGATACGGATCCAGTCGGTGCGGTCGATGCCGCGGCGGTTGCGGCTCTCCGCCCCGCAGGGGTAGGCGCTGGCGATCTTGAGCCAGCGCTGCTGCTCGGCGGCGATGTGACGCAGCTCCGTAGCCACCTCCGTGAGCGCCTGGTCCTGGCTGAAGATGAGCGCCACGTCGTAGGCCTTCTCGCGGGCGAGCCGGACGATGTCGAGCGCGATGCGGATGTCGATGCCCTTGCCCTGCCCCGGCAAGGTGCGCCGCGCCCCGTTGTCCCGGGGGCCTTCGGCGCCCTGGCCCGGCGGCCCGCTCCGGCGCGGGGCGCGGTAGCGCAGGGGGCGGGTGTGGACCTTGACGCCCGCCTCCTGCATCACCTGGAGCTTGCGCCGCCAGAAGCGATGCCAGTAGGGGTTGTCCTCGGCCGAGGGGACGCCCGTATAGAAGTGCACCTCGCCCAGCCGCCAACCCTGGCGCATGCACACGGTGCGCGCCAGGCACAGGACGTCGTAGTTCGGGTAGAGGTAGCCGAAGGATTCGCGGGCGGCGTGGAAGAGGTCCTGGCCGTCGATGAAGGCGACGGCGCGGGGTTCCTGGGGCTCTTGCGGCATGAACGGATTTCCTGTGCTGCTCAAGGGGCACATCGGCCGCCTGCGCGGCCGCGCCAAGGCTAGCCCCCCGGCGACCCGGGGTCAACCGCCGCCGCGGTGGGGTATCGCTCCTGAGCGTTCGGGATCCTGCATCGCGGTTCTGCCCCCCTCCCTCGCCCTCCCCCCGCACCAGCAGCGCCCGGCCCCAGCCAGCCGGATGGTGGACGCTGGCGGATGGTGAACGGACGAACTTCCTATGGACCTCTGGGCATGCATGACCTAATCTAGTTTAGCTAAGTTAGTCGGCATTTCTCGGTGAGCGAGCTTCCGTGGAAATCGTCAACATCCATGAGGCCAAGACCCACCTGTCCAGGCTCCTCGAGCAGGTCAGGCAGGGCAAGCCCTTCGTGATCGCCAAGGCGGGACGGCCCATCGCCAAGGTGGTCGCCGTCGAGGCCCCGGAGCCGGGCGAAGCCCGGCGGCTCGGTTTTCTGGCCGGGGAGATCGAGGTCCCCGACGACTTCGACCGGATGGGCAAGGACGAGATCGCGCGCGTCTTCGGCGTCGGCGATGATCCTGCTCCTTGACACGCATCTCCTGCTCTGGGCCGCCGGCTGCCCGGAACGGCTGTCGCAGGCGGCCCGACGCATGATCGCGGACCCGAGAAACGCGCTCTGGTTCAGCGCCGCCAGCATCTGGGAGATCACGATCAAGCGAGGCCTGGGACGCCCGGATTTCCGGGTCGATCCCCATCTGCTCCGTCGCGGCCTGTTGGAGAACGGCTATACGGAGCTGCCGATCACCTCGACCCACGTCCTCGCGACGGCACACCTGCCACCCATCCACAAGGACCCGTTCGACCGCATCCTCGTCGCGCAGGCGGAGTCCGAAGGTGCCTTGCTCCTGACCTCGGACGAGACCGTCGCCCGGTATCCTGGCCCCGTGCGCAAGGTCTGAGACCCGATCCCGCGGTGGAGCGGCGCGGCTCAGCCGCGGCGCTGGCGCACGGCCTCGTAGAGCAGGATGCCGGCCGCCACCGAGACGTTCAGGCTCTCGGCCGCGCCGGCCATGGGGATGCGGACGAGCTGGTCGCAGCGCTCGCGCGTCAGGCGCCGGAGCCCCCGCCCCTCCGCCCCCAGCACCAGGACCAGGGGGCCGCGCAGGTCGGCCTCGTAAAGGCTCGCCGGGGCGTCGGCCGCCGCGCCCACGACGCGCAGGCCGTAGTCCTGCGCGAGCCTGCCGAGGGTGCGGGCGAGGTTGGTCACCTGCACGAAGGGCAGGCGCTCGGCGGCCCCGGCCGCCGCCTTGACGGCGCCCGGGGTGAGGCCCACCGCCCGGTCGCGGGGCGCCACCACGGCGTGGACGCCGGCGGCCTCGGCCGTGCGCAGGCAGGCCCCGAGGTTGCGCGGGTCCTCCACCCCGTCGAGGGCGAGCAGGAAGGCGGGCCCGTCCAGGCCCGTGAGCAGCGCGTCGAGGAAGCCCTCGCCCCGGGGCTCGGGCCCGCGGTAGCGGGCCGCCACGCCCTGGTGATGGCGGTCGCCCACGAGGCGGTCCAGCCGCGCGCGCGGGACGGTCTCGAGCGGGATGCCGGCGGCGGCGGCCGCCTCGGCGATGGCGCGGAGCGCCCGGTCGCGGCGCCCCTCGGCCACCCACACGCGGCTCACGCGGGCGGGATCCGACCGCAGGGCGGCCTCCACGGCGTGGCGCCCGTAGACGATGCGCGCCGCCACGGCCTCCGCTCAGGACCGGCGCCGACCGCGCGGGCGTCCGCCGCGTCCGCGCCGCCCGCCCCCTCCCTGCTCCACGCTGGCGCCACCGGTTCGGGATCGCTGCCGCGGGCGGGCCGCGCCACCTGCGGGCGCTGCGGCGCTCCCCGCACCTGCCCGCTCCGCGGCCCCGTGTCCGCGCCGCCCCGCCCCGCGCTCGCGCGCCGCGGCAGGTCCCCGGTCCTCCACCAGCTCGAAGTCGATCCGGCGCTCGTCGAGGTCCACCCGCAGCACCCGCACCCGCACGCGGTCTGCGAGCTGGTAGGTGCGGCCGGTGCGCTCGCCGCGCAGCCGATGCCCCACAGGGTCGAACTGGAAGTAGTCGTCGCCCAGGGTGGTGACGTGCACCAGGCCCTGGGCGTGGATGCCGTCGAGCTCCACGAACAGCCCGAAGGAGGTGACCCCCGTGACCAGCCCCTCGAAGACCTCCCCTACCTTGTCCATCATGTACTCGCACTTGAGCCAGTCGATGGCGTCGCGGGTGGCCTCGTCGGCGCGGCGCTCGGTCATGGAGCAGTGATCGCCGAGGGAGACGAGCTGCTCGTGGCTGTAGTCGAACTCGGCCACGGGGCGGCGGGCGATGAGGTGGCGCAGCGCCCGGTGCACGAGGAGGTCCGGGTAGCGCCGGATGGGCGAGGTGAAATGGGTGTAGGCCTCCACGGCGAGGCCGAAGTGGCCCACGTTGTCGGGGCTGTAGACGGCCTGCCTGAGCGAGCGCAGCAGCACCTGCTCGATCAGATGGCGGTCGGGCCGGCCCTGGATGCGCTCGAGGAGCCGGGCGTAGTGGCGCGGCTGGGGCTCGTCGCCGCCGCCGAGCCGAAGCCCCAGCTCGCCGAGGAAGGCGCGCACGTCGGCGAGCTTCTCAGGGTCGGGGCCCTCGTGGATGCGGTAGAGCGCCGGGATCTTCGCCCGCAGCAGCCGCTTCGCGGCCGCCACGTTGGCCGCGATCATGCACTCCTCGATCAGCCGGTGGGCGTCGCGGCGCACCACCGGCACGATGCGCTCGATGCGCCGGTCCGGCCCGAAGACGATCTTCGTCTCGGTGGTCTCGAAGTCGATGGCCCCACGCCGCTCGCGCGCGCGCCGCAGCACCCGGTAGAGGGCGTAGAGGGCCTCCAGGCGCGGCAGTAGGGCCTTGAGGCGGCGGCGCTCGCCGCGGTCGCCGTCCTCCATGGCGGCGGCCACGCGCTCGTAGGTCAGCCGCGCGGCCGAGCGCATGACCGCGTCGAAGAAGCGCGCGCGCCGCACCTGCCCCTGACGGTCGACGAGGAGCTCGCAGGCCATGCACAGCCGGTCCACCTCCGGGTTGAGCGAGCACAGCCCGTTGGAGAGGGCCTCCGGCAGCATGGGTACGACCCGCTCCGGGAAGTAGACCGAGTTGCCGCGGCGCTCGGCCTCGGCGTCCAGCGCGCTGCCGGGGCGCACGTACCAGGAGACGTCCGCGATGGCGACGATCAGGCGGAAGCCCTCGCCCCGGCGCTCGCACCAGACGGCATCGTCGAAGTCGCGCGCGTCCTCGCCGTCGATGGTCACGAGCTCGAGCCCGCGCAGGTCCACCCGTCCCGCCTTGGCCTCCTCGGGCACCGTATCGCCGAAGGCGGCCGCCTCGGCGAGCGCCTCCGCGGGCCACTCGTGGGGGATGTCGTGGGCCCGGAGGGCGATGTCGATCTCCATCCCGGGGGCCATGTGGTCGCCCACCACCTCGACCACCCGGCCGATGGGCTGGCTGTGGTGCGTGGGCGGCTCGGTGATCTCCACCACCACGATCTGGCCGGGCCACGCGCGGCCGCGCGCCCCGGGCGGGATGACGATGTCCTGGGCCAGGCGCTTGTTGTCCGGAACCACGAAGCCGATACCGCTCTCCTCGAAGTAGCGCCCCACCACCCGGTGGACGGCCCGCTCCAGCACCTCCACCACCTCGCCGATGCGCCGGCCGCGCCGGTCGATGCCGGTGATCCGCACCACCGCGCGGTCGCCGTGCATGAGCGCGCGCATCTGGCGCGGGGGGATGAAGATGTCCTCGCCCCCGCCCTCGTCCGGGATCAGGAAGCCGAAGCCGTCCGGGTGTCCCACCACGCGGCCGCGCACCAGGTTGGTGTGGTCCACGGGCACGTAGGCCCCGCGGCGGTTGCGCACGAGCTGGCCGTCGCGCTCCATGGCGGCGAGCCGCCGCCCCAGGGCCACCAGGTCGCGGGGCTCGGTGAGGCCAAGGGCCTCGGCCAGGGCCTCCTCGTCCATGGGGCCGCCGTGCTCGCGCAGGGTCTGGAGGATGAACTCGCGGCTGGGGATGGGCCGCTCGTAGCGCCGGGCCTCGCGCTCGGCGTAAGGGTCCTGGCGCGCGGGGCGCTTGGCTCTGCTGCGGCGTCGCTTCACGTAGGGATGCACCTTTCGCGGCCCGGGGGCGGGCTCATTGACAGGATTCCGGCTCGTGGGTAGATTTCTCGCTCCCGGCGCGCGGTCCCGCGCGCCCACCAATCCCTTCCCTGCCGGGGTGGCGGAATTGGTAGACGCGCTAGTTTCAGGTACTAGTGGGGGAAACCCCGTGGAGGTTCAAGTCCTCTCCCCGGCACCATCCTCCTCCCGCCCCGCATCCCGCTGAGCGCCACGCACCGGGAGCGCGGATTCTACCCGACACGGCGCGCGTCCGCACCCGCGCGGCCAAATGGGATGCGCCCGTGCC
>JALSJE010000019.1 GCA_026989495.1 Gammaproteobacteria bacterium
ACGCTCCCGCGCCTTGCTCGCATCCCCCAGAAGCTCGTCCACCTCCGCCGGGCGAAAATAGCGGGGATCCACCCGCACCACCACCGCCCCAGGCCGCACCCCAAGCTCCACCGGCCCGTTCCCGGCCGCGGCCGCCTCAAACCGCGCCCGGTCCACGGCCTCCACCACGGCCTCCTCCTCCAGCCCACGCCCGCGCCACGACAGCGTGATGCCAAGCTCGGCCGCCGCCGCCTCCACAAACGCCCGCACCGAACGCTGCTCCCCCGTGGCGATCACGTAGTCCTCCGGCTCCGGCTGCTGCAGCATCAGCCACATCGCCTCCACATAGTCACGCGCATGGCCCCAGTCGCGCTTCGCATCCAGGTTCCCCAGATACAGGCACTCCTGCAGCCCCAACGCAATGCGCGCCAGCCCCCGCGTGACCTTGCGCGTCACAAACGTCTCACCCCGAATGGGCGACTCGTGGTTGAAGAGGATCCCGTTGCAGGCGTAGAGACCATAGGCCTCGCGGTAGTTGACGGTGATCCAGTAGGCGTAGAGCTTGGCCACCGCGTAGGGCGAGCGGGGGTAGAAGGGCGTGGTCTCGCGCTGGGGCACCTCCTGCACCTTGCCGTAGAGCTCGGAGGTGGAGGCCTGGTAGTAGCGGGTCTTTCCGTCCAGCCCCAGGATGCGGATGGCCTCGAGCAGCCGCAGCGCGCCGAGGGCGTCGGAGTCGGCCGTGTACTCGGGCTCCTCGAAGGAGACCGCCACGTGGCTCTGGGCGGCGAGGTTGTAGACCTCGTCGGGCTGCACCTGCTGCATCACCCGCAGCAGGCTGCTCGAGTCCGTCATGTCCCCATAGTGGAGAATGAACCGCCGGCCAGGCTCGTGCGGATCCTGGTACAGGTGATCGATCCGGTCCGTGTTGAACAACGAGGCACGCCGCTTGATCCCGTGCACCTCGTACCCCTTGGACAAAAGGAACTCGGCCAGATACGCCCCGTCCTGGCCCGTGATGCCGGTGATCAGCGCGACCTTCTTCTCCATCCGCCCTCTCTCCGTAACGGAAGCCCCGGTTTATCCGTCAGGAAACCCGAACCCGCCACGCGGACCGACCGGCGTCGAGGTGCTCCGCAGCCATCTTGATCCTTCCGGCCCTCCCGGGAAACGGGGTGGGCTTCGCCGCAAGCCGCCGATGCCGCGGGGGGCCGGTTTCCGGTCGCCTGCCCACCCTCTTGCATGGGGCCGGCTGGGAGGCCGGCATCAGCGCGGGTGGAAGCCGCGCCTACGGGGGGTGGGGGTGCGTGACGGGGAGCCGTGCCCACGGGGGATCGAAACGGCGCGGACGACTTGCGCGGGGAGCACGGCCGCGGTGCCGGCCGCCGGCGAGACACGGAACCAACCCGAAATCCGGAAAGGCCCATTTTTTCGGAGCTTCCCGCCGACGTCCGCCCCGCCTCAGGCGAAGGGATGGCGGAGGACGACGTTCTCCGCCCGCTCGGGGCCCGTGGAGACCAGGTCCACGGGCACGCCGGCGGCCTCCTCGATGCGCTCGAGGTAGGCGCGCGCAGCAGGAGGCAGGTCCTCGTAGCGGCGGATGCCCACGGTGGAGGCCTTCCAGCCGGGTAGGTCCTCGTAGACGGGCTCGCATTCGGCGAAGGCGTCGGCGCCCACCGGCGGCATGTCGTGGACGGCGCCGTTCCAGCGGTAGCCGACGCAGATGCGGATGGTGTCGAGGCCGTCGAGCACGTCGAGCTTGGTGATGCACAGCCCCGAGACGCTGTTGATCTGCACCGCCCGCCGCAGGGCCACGGCGTCGAACCAGCCGCAGCGGCGGGGGCGCCCGGTGGTGGAGCCGAACTCGTGGCCGCGGCGGGCGAGGTGCTCGCCCATCTCGTCGACGAGCTCGGTGGGGAAAGGTCCCGCGCCCACGCGGGTGGTGTAGGCCTTGGTGATGCCGAGGACATGGTCGATGTCGCGCGGCCCCACGCCGGCACCCGTGCAGGCCCCGCCCGCGGTGGTGTTGGAGGAGGTGACGTAGGGGTAGGTGCCGTGGTCGATGTCGAGGAGCGTGCCCTGGGCGCCCTCGAACAGCACGTCGGCCCCCTCGCGACGCAGGCGGCTGAGGATGGCGGGCACGTCGCCCACGAGCGGGCGGATCTCCTCGCCGAGCGCGAGCGTCTCGTCAAGCACCCGCTGGAAGTCGAGCGGCTGCTCGCCGTAGTAATGCTTGAGGGCGAAGTTGTGGTAGTCCATCACCTCGCCCAGCTTGGCGGCGAAGCGCTCGCGGTGGAAGAGATCGCCCACGCGCAGCGCCCGGCGTGCCACCTTGTCCTCGTAGGCGGGGCCGATGCCGCGCCCGGTGGTGCCGATGGCCTTCTTGCCGCGGGCGCGCTCGCGGGCGTGGTCGAGCGCGACGTGGTAGGGCAGGATCAGGGGGCAGGCCTCGCTGATGCGCAGCCGCTCGCGCGCGGGCACGCCGCGGCTCTCCAGCATGCGGATCTCCTCCATGAGCGCGCCCGGCGAGAGCACCACGCCGTTGCCGATGAGGCACTGCACGTTCTCGCGCAGGATGCCGGAGGGGATGAGGTGGAGGATGGTCTTCTCGCCGTCGATGACGAGCGTATGCCCCGCGTTGTGCCCGCCCTGGAAGCGCACCACGGCCGCGGCGCGCTCCGTGAGCAGGTCCACGATCTTGCCCTTGCCCTCGTCACCCCACTGGGTGCCGATCACCACCACGAACTTGCCCATGCGTCCTCGTCGCTCCGAACGGTCGAATGCACCAGGTCTCTGCGGCCCCGGGGCGGCACGCTGCCTCCCCCTCCCCGGCCCTCCCCCGCTGCGCGGGGTAGGGGGACGAGGTAGATGACCGATTCCGGGGCCCCTCCCCGGCCTCCCCCGCAAGACGGGGGGAGGGTGCGGGAGGGGGGCCGGCCTATGCCGACGACCCCTGCCCGCCCGTGCCTCCGGCTTCCTTCACCACCCAGGCGCCGCCCTCGCGCACCAGCATCCGGTCGCAGCCGCAGGCGGCGGGGTCGTCCGGCTGGCCCGGCAGCGCCCACACCACGCGCTCGCCGCGGGCGCGGCGGGCGCGCACCTCGGCGAGCAGCGCCGGATCGTCGCCGAAGGGTGCGAGGATCCCGCCCGCGGGCGCGGGGCCGGACGCGCCCGCCTCCTCGGCCAGGCAGGCGAGCATGCGGAGATCCGCGCTGAAGCCGGTGGCGGGACGCGCGCGGCCGAAGGCGGCGCCGATGTCGTCGTAGCGCCCGCCACGGGCCACGTCCTGGCCGTGGCCGGGAACGAAGGCGCCGAAAACGACGCCCGTGTGGTAGCGGTAGCCACGCAGCTCGGCGAGGTCCACGTGCACGGGCTCGCGGCGCCCGTGGCGCGCGAGCCCCTCGACCAGCCGCATCAGGCGCCCGAGCGCCTCCTCGACCTCGTCGCCGAGGCCGGCGAGCGCCCGCCGCGCCTCCTCCAGCACCTCGGGGCCCCCGTGGAGCCCGGCCAGCGCCTCGATGGCGGCGAGCGCGCGCGCCTCCCCTCCGGCCTCGAGCCCCGCGATGAGCTCGCGCAGCTCCGGCAGCGCCTTGCGCTGCAGGGCCTCGAACAGCGTCGCCTCGCTCTCGGCGTCGAGACCCGCGCGGCGCGCGAGCGCGCGGAAGATGCCCACGTGGCCGAGGTCCACGTGCACCTCGCGCACGCCGGTCTCGGCCAGCGTCTCCAGCATCAGGAGCAGCACCTCCAGATCGGCCTCCGCGCCCGCGTGGCCGTAGAGCTCGGCCCCCACCTGCAGGGGGCTGCGCGTGCCGCCGGGCCATTCGGGCCGCGCGCGCAGCACGGTGCCGAGGTAGCACAGGCGCACGGGACCCTCGCGCCGCAGGCGGCGGGCCTCGATGCGGGCGGCCTGGGGCGTCATGTCGGGCCGGATGCCGAGGATGCGCCCCGACAGCGGATCGGTGAGCTTGAGGGTGTGGGGCTCGAGGGCGTGGCCCACTCCGGTGAGCAGCGTCTCCAGGTGCTCGACGAAGGGCGGGATGACGAGCTCGTACCCCCAGGCCCGGAAGCGGTCCAGCAGCCGGCGCCGCAGGGCCTCGATGCGGGCGGCCTCCTCGGGCAGGATCTCCTCGATCCCCTCGGGCAGGATCCAGCGGCGCGCGTCCACCGGCGCCCCTCAGCGCGCGAGGTGGAGAAGCAGCAGCCCCGCGCCCATGCTGGCCAGGCCCATGAGCCGGAGGGCGCGGTCGTCGAGCCCCGCAACGGCCAGCATGGCGCGCCGCCAGCCCGCAGGGCTGAGGAAGGGTGCGAGCCCCTCGAGCACGAGGGCGAGCCCGAGGGCGCTCAGGAGCTGCTGCCACATCGCCGGTAACATCCCCCGCCGCGGGCCTACTCGCCGCCCTTGAGGTACTTGAGGAAGGCGTTCTGCGAGTCGAGGACGATGATGTCGTCCTTGCCGCGGAAGGCGCTGCGGTAGACCGCCAGCGTGCGGTAGAGGGCGTAGAACTCCGGATCCTTGTCGAAGGCCTCGGCGTATATGCGCGCGGCGATGGCATCGCCCTCGCCGCGGATGCGCTCGGCCTCGCGGTAGGCCTCGGCGAGGATCACGGTGCGCTTGCGGTCGGCCTCGGCGCGGATGCGCTCGGCCGCCTCCTGGCCGCGCGAGCGGAACTCGCGAGCGACACGCTCGCGCTCGGCCTCCATGCGGCGGAAGACCGAGTTCGAGACCTCGGCCGGGAGGTCGATGCGCTTGACGCGCACGTCCACGATCTCGACGCCGAGGCCGTCCACCTGGCGGTTGGCCTTGGCCACGAGCGCGGCCATCACCTCCTCGCGCTCGCCCGAGACCACCTCCTGGATGGTGCGCTTGCCGAACTCGCTGCGGAGCCCATCCTTGATGATCTGCGAGATGCGCAGCGCCGCACGCCGCTCGTCGCCGCCCGTGGCGCGGAAGTAGCGCCCGACCTCCTTGATGCGCCACTTCACGTAGGAGTCGACGATGACGTTCTTCTTCTCGCTGGTGAGGTAGCGCTCGGGCGGGGCGTCGAGCGTGAGGATGCGCCCGTCGAACTTGCGCACGCTGTTGACCAGCGGGACCTTGAAGTGCAGCCCCGGCTCGAAGTCGGCGCGCACGATCTCGCCGAGGCGCAGCAGCACCGCCTTCTCGCGCTCGTCCACGGTGAAGACCGAGGTCGCCAGCAGCAGGAGCGCCGCACCGACGAGGATCAGGAAGCCTGCGCGGATGCCGCCCATCAGCGCACCTCCCTCCGCCTGAGGTCACGGAAGCGCCCGCCGGCGGGGGCGCGGCGCCGCATGGGCGGCTTGGCCGCCGGCGCGGGCGAGGCGGGCGCGGCCTGCGGCGCCTCGGGCTGCGGGCGCATCAGGCGATCGAGCGGGATGTAGAGCAGGGGGCTGCCCTTCTCTACGTCCACCACCACCTTGGTGGCGTTGCCGAAGACCTGCTCCATGGCGTCGATGTAGAGCCGCTCGCGCGTGACCCTGGGCGCGCGCCGGTACTCGCGCAGCAGCGCGAGGAAGCGCGCGGTCTCGCCCTGGGCACGGGCGACCACCTCGGCCTTGTAGGCGTTGGCGTCGGCGATCTGGCGCGCGGCGCGCCCGCGGGCCTTGGGGATGATCTCGTTGGCGTAGGCCTCGGCCTCGTTCTTGTAGCGCTGCTCGTCCTCGCGCGCCTTGATGGCGTCGGCGAAGGCGGCCTGCACCTCCTCCGGCGGCTGCGCGTCCTTGAGGTTGACCTTGGTGAGCTGCACGCCGGTGCCGTAGCGGTCGAGGATGGCCTGGGCGAGCCGCTGGGTGCGGGCGGCGACCTCGGTGCGTCCCTCGGTGAGGACGAAGTCCATGGCGCTCTTGCCCACCACCTCGCGGATGGCGCTCTCGACCGCCTGCAGCACGGTCAGCTCCGGGTTGCGCACGGCGAAGAGGTAGGCCTTGGGATCGCGCACGCGGTACTGCACGCCCACGTCCACGTCGACGATGTTCTCGTCCTGGGTGAGCATGAGGGCCTTGTGCTCGGCCTGGCGGATGCGGTCGACGTCGACCTTCTCGACGCGCTCGATGGGATAGGGCCAGTGCCAGTGCGGGCCCGGGAGGGTGGTCTCGACGTACTTGCCGAAGCGCAGCACCACGCCGCGCTCGGCCGGACCCACGATGTAGATGCCGGAGAGCAGCCACACGGCGAGCGCGGCCAGCACGAGCAGGCTGCCGCCGCCGCTGCCGCCCACGCGCACGCCGCCGCGGCGGCCACCAAACAGGCCGCCGAGCCGCCGGCTCAGGCGGCGGAAGACCTCGTCGAGGTCGGGCGGGCCCTGGTCCCCGCGGCCGCCGCCCCAGGGATCCCTGCTCCCGCCACCGGGCTCGTTCCAGGCCATCGCTCCTCCGTCGCCGCGCGCCGCATGCAGGCGCCTACAGCGCGAGCCCGGGCCTCCGCGCAGGGGATCGCCGGAGGGCCCGGGCCCGGTCGTGTGCCACGCCTGTGGCCGACCGGCGCATTTTAGGTAGCCCCCCCGGAGGCCGCAAGCGCGTCCGCCGGGCGGGTGGCGGCCGGCTCCCACCGGAGCCTGAAGCCCTCGCGGCGCTCGAGCCGCTCGGCCATGGCCACCGGCAGGCGCACCTCCAGCAGCCAGCCGCCGTCCGGGCGCGTCAGCTCGCGCCGCACCGCGCCCAGGCCATAGAGCCGCGCACGCAGCCGCCCGTCCCCCGGGCCGAGGCCGAGCCATCCCGCGCGCTCCTCGCCCCGGAGACGCTCCACCAGCGCCGCGCGCAGGAGCTCGAGGCCGGCGCCCGTGGCGGCCGAGAGCCACACCCGGCGCACCTTGCCCGCGGCATCGCGGTCCAGGTGCGGCTCGAGGCCGAGGCGATCGATCTTGTTCATGACCTCGATCTGGGGGATGGCGTCGGCGCCGATCTCGCGCAGCACCTCGCGCACCTGCGCGGCGGCCTCGTCGCGAAGCGCGTCGGAGGCGTCGATCACGTGGAGCAGCAGCGCCGCCTCCGTGGTCTCCTCGAGCGTGGAGCGGAAGGCCGCCACGAGATCGTGCGGCAGGTGCCGGATGAAGCCCACGGTGTCGACCAGCACCACGTCGCCCACACGGTCGAGCTCCACGCGCCGCACCGTGGGGTCGAGCGTGGCGAAGAGCTGGTCGGCGGCGTAGACGCCCGCCTGCGTGAGGCGGTTGAAGAGGGTGGACTTGCCGGCGTTGGTGTAGCCCACCAGCGAGACCGTGGGCACGGCCGCACGCTGGCGCGCCCGCCGCCCCTGGGCGCGCTGGCGGCGCACACGCTCCAGGCGGCGGCGCAGCACCTCGATGCGCTCGCCGATGAGGCGGCGGTCGGTCTCCAGCTGGGTCTCGCCGGGCCCACGCAGGCCGATGCCGCCCTTCTGGCGCTCGAGATGCGTCCACCCGCGCACCAGACGCGTGGCCAGGTGCCGCAGCTGGGCGAGCTCGACCTGGAGCTTGCCCTCGTGGGAGCGGGCGCGCTGGGCGAAGATGTCCAGGATCAGGGTGGTGCGGTCGAGCACGCGGCATCGCAGCCGCTGCTCGAGGTTGCGCTCCTGGCTGGGGGTGAGGGCGTGGTTGAAGATCACCACCTCGCCCTGGTGGGCCTCCACAGCGGCGGCGATCTCCTCGACCTTGCCACTGCCTACCAGGTAGCGTGGGTCGGGCGCGCGCCGGCGTCCGCGCACGAGCGCCACCGCGGTGGCACCCGCCGATGCCACCAGCCCCTGGAACTCCTCCAGCCCCTCCCGGTCGCGCTCGGCCGCGAAATCGACATGGACGAGGACGGCGCGCTCGCCGCCGCGCGGACGCTCGTAGAGGAAGGTGCTCTCCTTCACGCCCCTTCAGCGCCTCCCGACGCGGGGGCGCGCGCCTTCAGCTCCCCGTGCCCTGGGCATTGCCCTCCCCGCCGAGGTTGAGACGCACGTTGCGTGCGGGCACCACCGTGGAGATGGCGTGCTTGTAGATCATCTGGCTGACGCTGTTGCGCAGCAGCACCACGAACTGGTCGAAGGACTCGATCTGGCCCTGCAGCTTGATTCCGTTCACCAGGTAGATCGAGACCGGGATGCGCTCCTTGCGCAGCGCGTTCAGAAACGGCTCTTGCAGGGACTGCCCCTTGGCCATCATGCCTCTCCTTCTTGTTGTTCCAAGATCGGACCCCGCGGCACGACCGGCGGCCGCCCGCGGTGACGGCCCGGGCGGGAGCTTATGGGTTCTCCGGCGCCTGCCCCCCGGACACGCTGAATTCTAGCACGCCCCCGTCAGGCACGCCCCGGGCACAACTCCCTGAAGCACAAGGGCTTGCCCCGTACCGCGCCCTGCCTCACCCGAACCGCGGCGCGTCCGCCAGGAACCGTTCCACGGCGGCGCGCACGCGCGCGGCGGCGTCGGGCCGGGCGGCGTCGATCCACGAGGCCACACCGGGCCCCCACCGCCGGCGCAGCCAGGTGAGCTGGCGCTTGGCGAGCTGGCGCGTGGCGTAGAGCGCGCGCGCGCGCATCTCGGCCTCGTCCCAGCGCCCCTCCAGATGGTCCCACACCTGCCGGTAGCCCACCGCCCGCATGGCCGGGTGCGCGCGCGTGAGGCCCGGCCGGGCGCGCAGCCGCGCCACCTCCTCCACGAAGCCGGCCGCGAACATGGCATCGAGCCGCGTGGCGATGCGCCGGTGGAGCTCCGCGCGCTCGGCGGGCGCCAGCACCACGCGCACCGCACGGAACGGCGGCGGCTCCGGGCGGGCCTCGGCCAGCCAGGCCGAGAGGGGCCGGCCCGTGAGCCGCCAGACCTCCAGCGCCCGCTGGATGCGCTGAGGGTCGGTGGGGCGGATGCGCGCGGCCGCCTCCGGGTCCACGCGTGCGAGCTCGGCATGCAGCGCTGGCCAGCCGCGCTCGGCGGCCTCGGCCGCGATGGCGGCGCGCACCGCTGGATCCGCCTCCGGGAGCGGCGCGAGCCCCTGCTCCAGGGCGCGGAAGTAGAGCATGGTGCCGCCCGCGAGCAGCGGGACGCGCCCCCAGGAGGCGAGCTCGCGGATCGCGCGCAGGGCGTCGGCGCGGAAGCGCGCGGCCGAGTAGGCCTCCTCGGGCTCGAGGATGTCCACCAGCCGGTGGGGGACCTCGGCGCGCAGCCCGGGCGAGGGCTTGGCGGTGCCGATGTCCATGCCGCGGTAGACCTGCGCGGAGTCCACGCTGACCACCTCGGTGCCGAGGGCGCGCGCGAGCGCCACCGCCGCCTCGGTCTTGCCCGCGGCGGTGGGGCCCATCAGGAAGACCACGACCGGACGCCGTTGCGGCATATGCGCACCTTCCGGCATCAGCCCGACGACAGCGCCGCCAGCTCTGCCGCGAGGGCACCCAGCCCCACGGCTTCGACGCCCGACCCGCAAGGATGGCTCCCGCGGCCCGCGTGGACGAGGAGCAGACGGTCCGGTTCGACGTCGGTGCATGCCGCATGGAATCCCCGATCGGGCCGAGCGGCCGGGCTGCGCTTGATCTCGATCGCCCAGCGCTCGCCATCCGGCAGCACGAGGAGGAGATCGATCTCCGCTCCGGCGTAGGTGCGATAGAAGTGACCGGTGGTGCCCCATGGCGCCACGGTCAGCAGCTGTTCGATCACGAACCCTTCCCAGCTCGGTCCGGCCGCCGGATGTCCATGCAGCGAGTCCTCGTCGCGGATGCCCAGCAAGGCGTGCAGGATCCCGCTGTCACGAAGAAAGACTTTCGGTGACTTGACCAGGCGCTTGCGCACGTTGGCATGCCACGGGGGCAGGCGGCGCAGGAGAAGGAGATCCACGAGCAGATCCAGATAGCCGTGAACGGTCTTCACGTCCATACCGATGGCCCGCGCCAGGGACGCCACGTTCAGCAGGCTGCCCTGGTGATGCGCGAGCAGCACCCAGAAACGGCGCAGATGCTCGGCGGGGATGCGACGGCCGAACTGGGGGATGTCGCGCTCCAGGTAGGTGCGCACGAAGTCCCCGCGCCACCGGAAGCTGGCGCCCTCATCCCGGGCGAGGAAGCTCTCGGGGAACCCGCCCCGCAGCCAGAGGCGCTCGAGCAGCTCATCACCGACCTCCGTCACGTCGAAGGGCGAGAGCTCCAGATGGCTCACCCGCCCCGCCAGCGTCTCGCCCGACTGGCGGAGCATGTCGAGCGAAGCGGATCCCAGCAGCAGGTAGAGACCGGAACGCCGGCCGGCACGGCGCGCCCGATCGATCAGCCCCCGGAGCGTCCTGAACAGGCCCGGGAGCCGGTGGATCTCGTCGAGCACCACGAGACGTCCGAGGTGACGCTCCAAGTAAAGCTGTGGATCGGCGAGCTTCGCCAGGTCGTGGTCGGATTCAAGGTCCAGATAGATGCCGTCCCGCAACTCGGCCACCTCCAGCGCCAGGGTGGTCTTGCCCACCTGGCGTGGCCCGAGCAGGACGACGGCCGGCACCTCGGCGAGCCGCTGCAAGAGGAGCGGTTGGATACGGCGTGGTATCATCCTTGAAAATCATGGAATATGTTTCCTAGATTCTCAAGGAAACTCTGATCAATCCGCTGCGCGGATTGATCAGCACTGAGGTGCTTCGCAGTTCATTTCAACTTTTTGCTGTGTCGTCATGCACTTCCCTGTGCATGGGCCCTCCCGCGGCCGTCCATGGCCGCGGGGATGGTCTGAAAAATCGCGATTTTTCAGACCATCCCCAAGGATTCCTAGCGGCCGCGGTGGAACCAGCGGTCGAGCTCTCCGGGAGGGATGCGCACCCAGGTCGGGCGGCCGTGGTTGCACTGCCCGGCGCGCTCGGTGCGCTCCATCTCCCGCAGGAGGGCGTCCATCTCCTCCAGCGTCAGGCGGCGCCCGGCCCGCACGGCGCCGTGGCAGGCGAGCGTCGCGAGGACCTCGTGGATGCGGTCGGCCACGGTGGCGGCGGTGCCGTGGGCGGCGAGCTCGGCGAGCACGTCGCGCGCGAGCGCGGCGGCGTCGGCGCGGGCGAGCGCCGCGGGCAGCGCCCGCACCCGCACCCGGTCGGGGCCCGTGCGGTCGAGCTCCAGGCCCAGGCGCGCCAGCTCCGCGGCGTGGGCCTCGGCGGCCTCGGCCTCGGGGGGCGAGACGGCGACCGTGACGGGCTCGAGCAGACGCTGGGAGGCCGGCGCGCCCGCTTCCCAGGCCCGCTTGAGGGCCTCGTAGGCGATGCGCTCGGCGGCGGCATGCATGTCCACCACGACGAGGGCCCCCTCCGGGTCCTCGGCCAGGACGTAGATGCCGTGGAGCTGGGCCAGGGGCCGGCCGAGGGGGTGGTCCCCGGCCGCCGCCGGGACCGTCTCCTCCTGCGCGGCCGCCGGCACGTCGGCGGCGGCCGAACCGGCAAGCGCCTGGTAGGCGGCGACGGCCTCGGCCACGCCGAGCCCCATCTGCGCCGCACGCGGCGGCGGGCCGGGCGGCCGCGCGGCGGTGGCCTGCGCCGGGACGGCACGGGGCGGCGGGGCCGGCGCCGCCACCGCTCCCGGGCGCGCGGCGGCGAGGGCCTCGGCCACGGTGCGGTGCACGAAGTCGAAGACGAGCCGGCCCTCGCGGAAGCGCACCTCATGCTTGGCGGGGTGGGCGTTGACGTCCACCGCCTCGGGGTCGAGCGTGAGGCGCAGCACCCAGGCCGGCTGGCGGCCGTGGGGCAGCACGTCCTCGTAGGCGCGCCGCACCGCGTGCGCGAACAGCCGGTCGCGCACCGGCCGGCCGTTGACGATGAGGTACTGCTGGTCCGCCTGGGCCCGGGACCAGGCCGGGAGCGCGATCCAGCCCTCGAGCGCGAGCCCGCCGTGGGCATGGGCGACGTGCAGGGCGTGGGCCACGAAGCCCTCGCCGAGGAGCGCGGCCAGGCGCCGCTCGGCACCCTCGCGGTCGGCGGCAGGCGCGAGCCGCAGCGTCTCGCGCCCGTCGCGCACGAAGACCAGCCCTACGCCCGGGGCGGCCAGCGCGACGCGGCGCAGGGTCTCCTCCACGTGGGCGGTCTCGGTGCGCGCGGTGCGCAGGAACTTGCGGCGGGCGGGCACGTTGTGGAAGAGGTCGCGCACCTCCACCGTGGTGCCGGGCGGGTGGGCGGCGGGCTCGGGCTCCAGCGGCGCATCGCTCCCGTCGGCGCGCACGCGCCAGGCCTCGCCGGCGCCTGCGGCGCGCGAGGTGAGCGTCAGGCGCGAGACCGAGGCGATGCTGGGCAGGGCCTCGCCGCGGAAGCCCAGCGTGCGCACCCGCGCCAGGTCCTCGAGCGAGGCGATCTTGCTGGTGGCGTGGCGCGCGAGCGCCAGCGCCAGCTCCTCGCGGGGGATGCCGCAGCCGTCGTCGCGCACACGGACGAGCCTCGCCCCGCCGCCCTCGATCTCCACGCGCAGCGCGCGGGCGCCGGCGTCGAGGCTGTTCTCCACGAGCTCCTTGACCACCGAGGCCGGCCGCTCGACGACCTCGCCGGCGGCGATCTGGTTGACGAGCTGTGGCGGCAGGCGGCGGATGGGCATCGCTTCGCGACCCGCGGCGGTGGTGTCGGCGGGACGTCCCCCGGGACGCCGGCGGCGCGCGCCCTCAGCCCGGCCCGCCGGCCGTGGCGCCGGGCTCCGGCGGCCACAGCCTTCCGAGAGGGAACTCGATGGCGTCGAACGGCGGCTGGCGCACGGGCTGGTCGCCGTGGAGCACCCCGAGCAGCGTCCAGCGCCGGTCCTCGCCCAGCCGGTAGACCTCCAGGGTGCGGGCGTCGGGGTCCACCAGCCACAGCCACGGCACCCCCTCGCGGGCGTAGATGGGCATCTTCAGGCTGCGGTCCACGGCCGCGGTCGAGGGCGAGAGGATCTCGCACGCCCAGTCCGGCGCCAGCTCGAACCAGGCCGTCTCCGGCAGGGCCGGCAGGCGCTCGCGGCGCCAGCCGGCGAGGTCCGGCACCAGCACGTCCCCGCCCAGGTGCAGCTCGGGCTCGTCCAGGATCCACCAGCCGCCGGGCCCGCCGACGCCGCCGTGGAAAGGATCCCAGAGGCTCCCGCCCAGCGCCGAATAGGCGTGCGCGTGCCGGGGGGCGGGCCGGGGGTGGGTGTGCAGCACGCCGCCCAGGATCTCGCCCACCACGTGCTCGGGCAGGGCCAGCAGGTCCTCGTAGGCGGCCTTGCGCTCGGCGGTCTCGCTCATGCCGGCTCCGGATCCATGGCTCCATGCGGATTGTAGCAGCCGGGGGAGCGGCACGGCCGGGTGCGCCCACGGGCGCAGGGCTTCCGTGGGCGTGGCGAGCCCTGCCGCGGCACCCGGTGCCCCGGAGACCGGGCTCAGGACTCCTCGGGCACCGGGATGCGCAGCACGCGGCCTGCGCGCAGGCGGTCGGTGCGCAGGCCGTTGGCGCGCTTGATGGCCTCGACGCTCACCCGGTAGCGGCGCGCGATGGCGAGCAGGGTCTCGCCGCGGGCGATCACATGGCGGCGGCTGGCGAGCAGCGTGCCTGGCGGGGCGTGGTCGGCGAAGTAGCGCCGGATGCCGCGCAGGATGGCGCGCGCCAGGCGCTCCTGATGGCGGGGGCTGCGCAGCAGGCGCTCCTCGCGCGGGTTGGAGATGAAGGCGGTCTCGACCAGCACCGAGGGGATGTCCGGCGACTTGAGCACCACGAAGCCGGCCTGCTCCACCCGGCGGCGGTGCAGCCGCCCCACCCGCCCGAGCTCGCGCAGGATGGCGCGGGCGGCCTCGATGCTGGCCTCGATGGTGGCCGACTGCGACAGATCCAGCAGCACGGTGGCGAGCAGATCGTCCTTGTCGTCCAGGCTCACGCCGCCGATGAGGTCGGCGGCGTTCTCCCGCTCGGCCAGCCAGCGCGCCGCCTCGGTGGAGGCCCCGCGTCGGGAGAGCACGTAGACGGAGGCCCCGCGGGCGCGCCGGTCGCGGAAGGCATCGGCATGGATGGAGATGAAGAGGTCGGCGCGGTGGCGGCGGGCGCGCGCCATGCGCTCGCGCAGGCCGATGTAGTAGTCGCCCGTGCGGATGAGCACGGCGCGCATGCCCGGCTCGGCGTCCACCAGGCGCGCCAGCCGCCGGGCGATGGCGAGCACCACGTCCTTCTCGCGCGTGCCGCGGCGGCCGCGGGCGCCCGGATCCTCGCCCCCGTGCCCGGCATCGATGGCGACGATCACGTCGCGCGGCCTTCCGGCGGCGGCCTGGGCCACGGTCTTGACCGGGCCCCTGCGCGCGGCGGCGTCGTAGAGGTCCACCACCAGCCGGTAGCCGTACTGCCCGCTGGGGCGCAGCAGGAAGCTCTTGGGGCGGGCGTCGTGGCGCAGGTCGAGCACCACACGCAGGTCGCCGCCGGGGCGCTGGCCGTGGCGGATGCGGCCGACATAGCCGCGCGCGAGGTCGAGGCCGTCGAAAGTGGCGGCGAGGCGCGCCCGCTCGAGGTCTACGACCACCCGGGGCGGGTCGTCCAGGGTGAAGACCCGGTGCTCCACCGGGCCGCTGAGGTCCAGCACCAGGCGGGTGTTGTCGGGCGCGGCCCAGAGGCGCGCTCCCCGGACCGTGACGGCGTCGCCGGCTGCCGTGGCACAGGCGAGCAGCCCGGCCAGCAGCCCCCAAACTGCGGCGCCTCGTGCGGCCATCGACCCGCTTCTCCACCCTCCCGGCCGCCCCCTGCGGACGGCGCTCACGGTTTCTTATACAACACGGGGCAGAGATTGCAAGCCCGTTTTTTCTTTTTCTGATAATGGGCTATCAGAAAAAGTTTGACCTGCGCCTCAACTGGCGGGGCCATCCGGCGGCAGCGGATCCCCAGCCAGCCGGTCCAGGCAGGCGAGCCCTGGCGCGCTGCAGGCTTCGAGCCGGGCCGCGCGGCCGGCCGCCGCGTAGGCGAGCGCCACGCGCAGGTCCGGGGGCGGAAGGCGGTCCCCGCCCCGCTCCGGCCACTCCACGAGCAGCAGCCGGCCGGGGCCCGCGAGCTCGCGCACACCGAGGAGCTCGAGCTCCTCCGGATCGCCGAGGCGGTAGAGATCCAGGTGGTGCACCTCGCCGGCCGGGGTCGCGTAGGGCTCCACCAGCGTGAAGGTGGGGCTGCGCACGGGGCCCGTCACGCCCAGCGCTCGCAGGAGCCCCCGCGCCAGCGTGGTCTTGCCCGTGCCGAGCTCACCCACGAGATGGATCACCAGCCCCCAGGGGGCAGCGGCGGCGAGGCGCGCCCCCAGGGCCTGGGTGGCCGCCTCCTCGGGCAGGGCAAGCTCGAGGGTGCGCAGGGGGACGGACATGGCGCCCGGCTCAGAAGGGATTGGCGAGCCGCCGCAGGTGCGGGAGCAGGTCCGAGGCGATCATGCCGCGCTCGCCGCAGGCCGCCGCCGCGTCGGCCGCCGCGGCGTGGAGCCAGACGCCGGTGCGCGCCGCCTCCTCCGGCGAGAGGCCCTGCGCCAGGAGCGCGGCGATCGCGCCCGTGAGCACGTCGCCCATGCCGCCGCTGGCCATGCCGGGGTTGCCGCGGTCGCAGACCCAGACCGCCCGGGCATCGGCGACGATCGTCCCCGGACCCTTGAGAACCGCCACGCCGCCGTAGCGCTCGGCGAGCGCCCGGGCGGCGGCATAGCGGTCGCGCTGGACCGCGCCCGCGTCCGTGCCGAGGAGGCGCGCGGCCTCGCCCGGATGCGGGGTCAGGATCCAGTCGTCGCGCCGCATGGGCTCGGCGGCGAGCAGGTTGAGGGCGTCGGCGTCCAGCACCTTGGGCTGCGGGGCCTCCAGCACCCGCGCGAGCAGCCCCCGCGCCCAGCCGTCCTGCCCGAGCCCTGGCCCCACGGCCAGCGCCGTGGCGCGGGCGAGCAACGGCGCGAGCTCCTCCGGCCCCGCCACCCCGCGCGCCATGAGCTCGGGCCGGCCCCCGGCGAGCGCCGCCGCGTGCTCGGGGCGTGTGGCCACCGAGACCAGCCCCGCCCCGGTCCGCAGCGCCCCTTCCCCGGCCAGGCGCGCGGCCCCGGCCAGCCCCAGGTTGCCGCCCACCACCAGCACGTGGCCGCAGCGGCCCTTGTGGGCCGTCCGCGGGCGGGGCGGCAGGCTGTCGCGCACGTCCACCTCCGCGATGCGCAGTGCCGTGGGCGGCACCCGCTCCAGCACCTCGGCCGGCACGTCCAGGTCGTCGTAAAGCAGCCGCCCCACGTGGTCGGCCGCCTCGCCCGTGAGCAGGCCCTGCTTGACGCCGATGAAGGTCACGGTGAGCGCCGCGCGCACCGCAGCGCCCAAGGGCATGCCGGTGTCGGCGTGGAGCCCGGAGGGGACATCCACCGCGAGCACGGGCCGTCCGGAGGCGTTCACCGCCTCCACCGCGGCGAGCCATCCGCCTGCCAGGGGACGGTCGAGGCCGGTGCCCAGCAGGGCGTCCACCACCACGTCCGCGTCCACGAGGGGCCCCGGATCGAAGGCGCGCGCGGCGCCGCCGGCCGCATGCCAGTCCCGGGCGGCGGTGGCGGCGTCGCCGGCCAGCGTCGCCGGGTCCTTGAGCCACAGCACCTCGGCCGTGAGCCCGTGCTCGCGGGCGAGCCGCGCCACCACGTAGCCGTCGCCGGCGTTGTTGCCCGCCCCGCACAGCACGACGATGCGCCGCGCCTCCGGCCAGGCCTCGCGCAGGGCCTCGAAGACGGCCTGGCCCGCCCGCCCCATGAGGGTGTAGCCGGGGATGCCCGCCTCCTCGATGGCGATCCGGTCCAGCTCGCGGACCTGGGCGGCAGTATGGAGCGCTCGGACCTCGCGGCGCATGGGCCGATTGTACCGCCTCCCGTTCCCCCGCCTCTCGCCTCGCCGCGCCGCGGCATGCATACTCGCCCGTATGGAGGCCCTGGAGGACAGGCGGACCGGCGTCCGGGATCCCGCGGCGCTCGCGCGGCTGGCGGCCGACATCCGGCGCTGGGCGCGCGAGCTCGGCTTCGCGCGCTCAGGAATCGCCGGCATCGAGCTCGCCGAGGACGAGCGCCGGCTGCTCGAGTGGCTGCGGGCGGGCCACCACGGCGAGATGGGCTGGATGGCGCGGCACGGCACCCGGCGCAGCCGCCCCGCCGAGCTCGTGCCGGGCACGGTGCGCGTCATCAGCGTCGCGCTGGACTACTGGCCGGGGCCGCACGCCGCCGACCCCTGGGCGGTGCTGCGCGACGGGCGCGTGGGCTACGTCTCACGCTACGCCCTCGGCCGCGACTACCACAAGGTGGTGCGCCGCAGGCTCCAGCGGCTCGCCGAGCGCATCGAGGCGGCCGTGGGGCCTTTCGGCCACCGGGTCTTCTGCGACAGCGCCCCCGTGCTGGAGAAGCCGCTGGCGCGCAACGCGGGCCTCGGCTGGATCGGGCGCCACACCAACCTCGTCCACCCCCGCGCCGGCTCCTGGTTCTTCCTGGGCGAGCTCTACGTGGACCTGCCGCTCCCGGTGGACCCACCCGGGCGGGACCACTGCGGCACCTGCCGCGCCTGCCTGGAGGCCTGCCCCACGGGCGCCATCATCGGGCCCTACCGGCTCGATGCGCGGCGGTGCATCTCCTACCTCACCATCGAGCACCCGGGGCCCATCCCGGAGCCGATCCGCCCCCTCATGGGCAACCGCATCTACGGCTGCGACGACTGCCAGCTCGTCTGCCCCTGGAACCGCTTCGCCCCCGTGACGGCCGAAGGCGATTTCCTCCCCCGCCAGGGGCTGGACGCCCCCCGGCTCGTCGAGCTCTTCGGATGGAGCGAGACGGAGTTCCTGGCCCGCACCGCCGGCAGCCCCATCCGGCGCATTGGGCACGAGCGCTGGCTGCGCAACATCGCGGTGGCGCTGGGCAACGCCCCGACCACACCCGAGGTGGTGTCGGCCCTGGAGGCGCGCGCCGGCCACCCCTCCGCCCTGGTGCGCGAGCACGCGGCCTGGGCGCTCGCCCGCCACGGCGCCGGCCGCCTCAGCGCAGCAGGCAGTGGCGGATGAGGGCGGAGGTGGAGCTGTCGTGGCCCGCGGCCACCTGCCCCGCCTCGGCCTCGGCGAGTATGGCGCCGGCGAGGCGCTTGCCGAGCTCCACCCCCCACTGGTCGAAGGCGTTGGTGCCCCAGAGCACGCTCTGCACGAAGACCTTGTGCTCGTAGAGGGCCACGATCATGCCGAGCGTGCGCGGCGTGAGCCGGGGCACCACGATCAGGCTGCTCGGCCGGTTGCCCGGGAAGACCTTGTGCGGCAGCAGCCGCTCGAGGGCCTCCCCCGAGAGCCCCTCGGCCTCGAGCTCGGCGCGCGCCTCGGCCTCGGTGCGGCCGCGCATGAGCGCCTCGGCCTGGGCCAGGCAGTTGGCCACCAGGATGCGCTGGTGGTGGGCGAGCTCGGGCTCGTGCCCCTCCACCGGGAGGATGAAGTCGCAGGGGACGAGCTCGGTCCCCTGGTGCAGGAGCTGGAAGAAGGCGTGCTGGCCGTTGGTGCCGGGCTCGCCCCAGACCACGGGGCAGGTATGCCAGCCCACCACGCGCCCGGCGCGGTCCACGCGCTTGCCGTTGCTCTCCATCTCGAGCTGCTGCAGGTAGGCGGGCAGGCGCCGCAGGCGCTCGGCATAGGGCAGCACCGCGTGCGTGGCGGCCCCGAACAGGTTGCGGTACCAGACGCCGAGCAGGGCCATCAGCACCGGCACGTTGTCGGCGAGCGGCGCGGTGCGGAAGTGCTCGTCGACGGCGTGGGCGCCGGCGAGCAGCGCCTCGAAGCCCTCCCACCCGATCCGGAGGGCGATGGGCAGGCCGATGGCCGACCACATCGAGTAGCGCCCGCCGACCCAGTCCCAGAACTCGAACATGTTGTCCGGATCGATGCCGAAGGCGGCCACCCGCTCGCGGTGGGTGGAGACGGCGACGAAGTGGCGCGCCACCGCGGCCTCCGTGCCCAGCCGCTCCACCAGCCAGGCGCGCGCCGAGCGCGCGTTGGTGAGGGTCTCCTGGGTGGAGAAGGTCTTGGAGGCGACCACGAAGAGCGTGGTCTCCGGATCCAGGTCCGCCAGCGTGTCGGCGAGATCGGCGCCATCCACGTTGGCGACGAAACGCACGCGTGGCCCGCCCCGCCCGTAGGGGCGCAGGGCCTCGCAGGCCATGCGCGGGCCGAGGTCCGAGCCGCCGATGCCGATGTTGACCACGTCCGTGATGGCGCGGCCCGTGTGCCCGCGCCAGTCCCCGGCGCGCACCGCCTCCACGAACGCGCGCATGCGCCGCAGCACGGCCCGCACCCGGGGCATGACGTCCTCGCCGTCCACGTGCATGGGCCGCCCGGAGAGGTTCCGCAGCGCCATGTGAAAGGCGGCGCGGCCTTCGGTGAGGTTGACGCGCTCGCCCGAGAAGAGCCGCGCGCGCCAGCCCTCCACGTCCGCCTCGCGCGCGAGCGCCAGCAGCAGCTCCAGTGTCTCCCCGGTGATGCGGTGCTTGGAGAAGTCGAAGAGGAGCTCCTCCACGCGGCGGCTGAAGCGTTCGAAGCGCCCCGGGTCCTGCGCGAAGAGCGCGCGCATGTGCAGGCCGCGCACCACACGGTGGTGAGCCGCCAGCGCCCGCCACGCCGGCGTATCCGGCACCTCATATCCGATTCCCGTCATCACTCACCTTCGTTCGAAAGCGCAAGGAAACTCTGATGGAAACTCTGATCAATCCGCTGCGCGGATCGATCAGCGCGATAGTGCTTCGCGTTCCATTTCGGTTTTTCGTCTCATCGTCATGCACCTCCCTGTGCATGGGCCGTCCCGCGGCCGTCCCTTTTCAAAGGGTGTTGCGCCAGTCCTGGTCCTCGCGCTCGAACAGCCGCGCCGCCTCGGGCGGGCCCCAGCTCCCCGCGGGATAGGTGTGCACGAACTCGCGCTCCGAGGCCCACACCCTGAGCACCGGGTCCACCACGCGCCAGGCCCAGGCCACCTCGTCGTAGCGCAGGAACAGCGACTGGTCGCCCGCGATCACGTCGAGCAGCAGCAGCTCGTAGGCGTCGAGGTCGTACTGGCCCACGCCGCAGTAGCTCGCGTCCAGGCGCGTGGTCTCGGCGCGCAGCTCCAGCCCCGGCTCCTTGACCTGCAGCTCGATGCGCAGGCACTCCATCGGCTGCAGGTTCATCAGGATCCAGTTGGGCGCGAGCCGCTCGATGGGCGTGGCGCGGAAGAGCTGCTGCGGCACGTGCTTGAAGCGGATGGCGATCAGGGCGTTGTCGGCGGCCATGCGCTTGCCCGTGCGCAGGAAGAAGGGGATGTTGCGCCAGCGCCAGTTGTCGATGTAGAGCTTGAGCGCCGCGTAGGTCTCGGTGGCGCTGTGGGGCGGCACCCCCGGCTCCTCCAGGTAGCCCGGCACCCGCTCGCCCCCCACCTCGCCCGCCACGTACTGGGCGCGGAAGGCGTGGGCGTGCACCGCCGCCTGGGAGATGGGCCGGATGGAGCGCAGCACCTTGACCTTCTCGTCGCGCAGGGACTCGGACTCGAGCGAGGCCGGCGGCTCCATGGCCACCAGGGTCAGCACCTGCAGCAGGTGGCTCTGGATCATGTCGCGCAGGGCGCCTGCGCCGTCGTAGTAGCCGGCCCGGCCCTCGATGCCCCGGGTCTCGGCGTGGGTGATCTGCACGTGGTCGATGTAGTGGCGGTTCCACAGGGGCTCCAGCAGAAGGTTGGCGAAGCGGAAGACCAGGATGTTCTGGATGGTCCCCTTCCCCAGGTAGTGGTCTATGCGGTAGAGCTGGTGCTCGCCGTAGTGGCGGTGCAGGCGCTCGTCGAGGGCCTCGGCGCTCTCGAGGTCGTAGCCGAAGGGCTTCTCGATCACGAGCCGCCGCCAGCCGCGGTCCTCGGTGGCCAGCCCGCAGCGGGCGAGCCCGTCGGCGGCGACGCCGAACTCCCGCGGCCCCACGGCGAGGTAGAGCACCAGGTTCGGGGGGAAGCCGTCGGCAAGCCGCGCGCACAGACGCTCGTAGGCCTCGGGCTGGGTGAGGTCGCCGCTCACGAAGGCGAGCCTCTCGGCGAAGCGCCGCCAGACCTCGGGGTCGAGCGCGCCGCCTCGCGCGCGCCCGGCCACCGCCGCCTCCACCTCGCGGCGCCAGTGGCCGTCGTCCCAGGGACGGCGCCCGAAGCCCACGATGCGGCAGCGCTCGGGCAGCCTTCCGGCAGCCTCCAGGTGGTAGAGCGCGGGCAGCAGCTTGGTGCGGCTCAGGTTGCCGGTCGCACCGAAGATGACGAAGGTGCAGGGATCGAGGGACACCACCTCAGCCCCGCAGCACGCGATGGCCACCGAAGGCCTTGCGCATCATGGCGAGGAGCCGGGCCGCATAGCCCTCGCGGTCCCGGGAGGCGAAGCGCATGTGGAGCGCGAGCGTGATCACGGGCGCGGGCACACCCAGCTCGATGGCCTCGCGCGCGGTCCAGCGCCCCTCGCCCGAGTCCGGCACCACGGGGGCCACCTCCTCCAGGCGCTCGTCCTCGGCGAGGAAGCCCGCGGTGAGGTCCAGCAGCCAGCTCCGCACCACCGAGCCGTGGCGCCAGAGCTCGGCCACCTGCGCCAGGTCGATACCCAGCTCCTCCTTGGCGCGCAGCAGGGAGAGCCCCTCCGCCAAAGCCTGCATCATGCCGTACTCGATGCCGTTGTGGACCATCTTGACGAAGTGGCCCGCCCCGCTCGGCCCCACGTGTCCCCAGCCGTGCTCGGGCGTCGGGGCCAGCGCCCGGAAGGCGGGCTCGAGCAGGCGCACCGCCTCGGACGCACCCCCCGCCATGAGGCAGTAGCCGCTCTCCAGTCCCCAGACCCCACCCGAGACGCCCACGTCCACGAAATGCAGGCCCCGCTCGGCGAGCGCGCGCGCCCGGCGCTGGGAGTCGCGGTAGTCGGCGTTGCCCCCGTCCACCAGCACGTCGCCGGGCTCGAGCACGGCCGCCAGCCGCTCGATGGCCTCCTCGGTGGGCCCGCCCGCCGGGAGCATCATCCAGACGACGCGTGGCGGCGCCAGCGCCTCGCGCAGCGCCTCCATGCTCGCCGCCGGCTCCAGCCCGCACTCGCGCGCCAGCGCCTCGGTCACGGCCCAGGTGCGGTTCCACCCGACCACCTCGATCCCGCCGCGGCGGAGCCGCCGGGCCATGTTGCCTCCCATGCGTCCCAGCCCTACCATCGCGAGCTTCATGCGGCCGTCCTCCCTTGGCGTTGCGGGGGGGATGCCGGCCAAGTATACGCGCGCCCGGCTCCCACCCATGAGCCCGGGTGCCGCGCGGGGAGGCGTGCGCTGAAGGTCCTCTTCGTCACCAGCGAGGCCCAGCCCCTGGTCAAGACCGGCGGGCTGGCGGACGTGTGCGGGGCGCTGGCGCGGGCGCTCGCGCGCCTGGGCGCGGAGGTGCGGCTGCTGATGCCCGCCTACCGGGGCGTGGCCGCGCGCGTGCCCGGCCTGCGCCCGGTGGGCGAGCTGCAGCTTCCCGCCGCGCCGCCCGCGCGGCTGCTGCGCGGGCGCATGCCGGGCAGCCGTGCCGGCCTCTATCTGCTGGACATCCCGGAGCTCTACGATCGCCCCGGGGGGCCCTACGCGGGGCCCGACGGCACGGACTGGCCCGACAACGCCTGGCGCTTCGCCGCCCTGGGGCGGGCAGCGGTGACGCTCGCGCTCGGGCGTGCCGATCCGCGCTGGCGCCCCGACCTGGTGCATGCCCACGACTGGCAGGCGGGGCTCGCGCCGGCGCTGCTCGCCCTCGAGCGGGGGCGACCCGCCACCGTCTTCACCGTGCACAACCTGGCCTACCAGGGCGTGTTTCCCTGGGAGACCTTCCGCGACCTGGCCCTGCCCTGGGAGCTGTGGTCCATGGAGCGGCTCGAGTATTACGGCCGGTTCGCCTTCATCAAGGGTGGGCTCGCCTGCGCCGACTGGCTCAACACCGTGAGCCCCACCTACGCGCGCGAGATCCAGACGCCGGAGCACGGCTTCGGGCTCGACGGCCTGCTGCGCCACCGCGCCGCACGGCTCGTGGGCATCCTCAACGGCATCGACGAGGAGGAATGGAACCCGGGGCGCGATCCCCGCATCGCCGCCCGCTACAGCCGCCGCACCCTCGCCCGCCGCGCCGTCAACAAGGCCGCGCTGCAGGCCCGCTTCGGGCTCCCCGCCCATGCCGAGGCGCCGCTGCTCGCCCACATCGGGCGCCTCGTGGAGCAGAAGGGCGTGGACCTCATCCTGGGCGCCCTCGACGGGCTGCTCGCGCACGGGGCGCAGCTCGTGATCCTCGGCAGCGGGGCGGCGCACCTGGAGCAGGCCGTGCGCGCGGCAGCCGAGCGCTATCCCGGCCGGGTGGCCGCGCACATCGGCTACGACGAGGCGCTCGCCCACCTGATCGAGGCCGGCTGCGACGTATTCCTGATGCCCTCACGCTTCGAGCCCTGCGGCCTCAACCAGATGTACAGCCTGCGCTACGGGGCCGTGCCGGTGGTGCGCCGCACGGGGGGGCTGGCCGACACCGTGGTGGACGCGAGCGAGGAGGCGGTCGCGGCAGGTACGGCGACGGGCTTCGTCTTCGACCCCCCCACCTCCGAGGCCCTGCTGGAGGCCTGCCGGCGCGCCATCGCCTGCTACCGCGAGCATCCGGCGGTGTGGCGCCAGCTCATGCGTACGGGAATGGCGCAGGACTTCTCCTGGCGCGCGAGCGCACGGCGCTATCTGGCCCTCTACCGGCGGGCCCTGCAGGCGCAGGAAGCTTGACGGAAACTCTGACGGAAACTCTGATCAATCCGCTGCGCGGATTGATCAGCGCGATGGCGCTTCGCGGTCCATTTCGATTTTTCGTTTATCGTCATGCACTTCCCTATGCATGGGCCGCCCCGTGGCCGTCCCTGGCCGCGGGGAAGCGCTGAAAAATCGCGATTTTTCAGCCCTTCCTGACGTATAATCGCCGCTCCGTGGGGCCGTGCCGCGGCAGTCTGTGCTGTGCGGGCGGCCCCTTTGCGCGCCTTTGCGGACCATGCTGGAGCTCCCACGCGACAAGGAGCTGCGCAGCCGCGTCAAGCTGCTGGGCACGCTCCTCGGCAACGTGCTCCGCGCCCACGCGGGCGAGCGGGTCTATGCCACCGTGGAGGCGCTGCGCAAGGGCTTCATCTCCCTGCGCAAGCAGGAGGATCCCGCCAGGCGCGCGCGCCTCATGCGCATCATCGCGCGTCTCGATCCCGAGACCGTCACGCAGGTGGTGCGCGCCTTCGCCATCTACTTCAGCCTCGTCAATATCGCCGAGGAGGCCTTCCAGCACCGCCAGCGCCAGCGCGCCCTGCGCGCGGGCCGTCCCTGGGTGGGCTCCTTCGAGCACACGCTGCGCGCCCTGCGCGCCGAGGGCGTCACGGCCGAGGAGCTCGCCACCCTCCTCGGGCGCCTGCGCTATATGCCCGTCTTCACCGCGCACCCCACCGAGGCCAAGCGCCGCACCGTGCTGGAGGCGCTGCGGCGCATCTTCGGCACCGCCCAGCGGCTCGACGAGACGCGCCTGAGCCGGGCCGAGCGCGAGGCCATCGTGGCCGAGCTCCAGGCCCAGATCCAGATCCTGTGGAAGACCGACGAGGTGCGCGTGCAGCGGCCACAGGTGCGCGACGAGATCCGCAACGGCCTCTTCTACTTCCGCGAGTGCCTGTTCGAGGCGGTGCCGCAGCTGTACCGCAGCCTGGAGCGGGCCATCGCCGCCGAGTACGGCGAGCGCGAGCCGGGCGTGCCGGCGGTCGCGGTGCCGAGCTTCCTGCGCTTCGGGTCGTGGATCGGCGGCGACCGCGACGGCAACCCCAACGTCAAGCCCGAGACCACCGAGCTCGCCGTGCGGCTGCAGCACCAGGTGGCGCTGGGCGAGTACGCGCGCCGGCTGCACGGCCTCGGGCGCCTGCTCACCCATTCGATCAGCCTGTGCCGGCCCACGGAGGCGCTGCTCGCCAGCATCGAGGCCGACGCCCCCTACGCCGAGCCCGCCTTCCGCGAGAACCCGCGTCGCTTCTCGCACGAGCCCTACCGCCGCAAGCTCTACGTGATGCGCTACCGCATCGAGCGCAACCTCGCGGCGGTGCGCGCGCGCCTGGAAGGGCGCGCGCCCGAGGGACCGGACCACGGCTACCGCGACGAGGCCGAGCTGCTCGCCGAGCTGCGCCTCATCCACGACTCGCTCGTCAGCCACGGCGACCGCAACATCGCCGACCGCGAGCTCAAGGATCTCATCCGCCTGGTGGAGACCTTCGGCTTCGGCCTGGTGCGCCTCGACGTCCGCCAGGAGTCCGCGGTGCACAGCCGCGCCGTGGCCGAGATCCTGGCCCGGTCTGGCATCGAGACGCCCTACGAGGCGCTGGACGAGCCCGCACGCTTGCGGCTGCTCGCGCGGGTGGTGGCCGAGCCGCCGCAGGCCTCGGGGCTGGACCTCTCCGACGAGGCCCGCGAGACGCTGGAGGTCTTCCGCGTCATGCGCCGCATGCGAGCGGAGGTGAGCCCCACCGTCTTCGGGCAGTACGTCATCTCCATGACGCATTCGGCGAGCCACGTCATGGAGGTGATGGCGCTCGCCGCCATTGCGGGCCTGGTGGGGCGGGAAGGCGGGGGCTGGCGCTGCGAGATCGAGGTCTCGCCCCTGTTCGAGACCATCGAGGACCTGGCCCACGTCGAGTCGGTGCTCACGGCCCTGCTCGACGACCCCACCTATCGCGCCCTGCTCGAGGCCGCCGGCGGCTGCCAGGAGGTGATGCTGGGCTACTCGGACTCGTGCAAGGACGGCGGCATCGTCGCCTCGGCCTGGAGCCTGTACGAGGCGCAGAAGAAGATCGTGGCGCTCACGGCCGAGCGGGGCGTGCGCTGCCGGCTCTTCCACGGGCGCGGCGGCACCATCGGCCGCGGCGGCGGCCCCACGCACGACGCCATCCTCGCCCAGCCGCCGGGCACCGTGCACGGCGAGATCAAGTTCACCGAGCAGGGCGAGGTGCTCTCCTACAAGTACACCAACGTGGTCACGGCCGTGCACGAGCTCACCATGGGCGTGACCGGCCTCATGAAGGCGAGCCTGTGCCTGATCCGCCCCCCGGCGAGCGACCGCAAGGACCACATGGGCATCATGGACGAGCTCGCGGCGCTGGGCGAGGAGGCCTACCGCGAGCTCACCGAGCGCACCGAGGGCTTCCTCGACTACTTCTACGAGGCCACGCCGGTCAACGAGATCGGGCTGCTCAACATCGGCTCCCGCCCCACCCACCGCAAGCGCCAGGACCGCTCCAAGGCCTCCATCCGCGCCATCCCCTGGGTGTTCGGCTGGGCCCAGGCGCGCCACACGCTGCCCGCCTGGTATGGGCTGGGCACGGCGCTGGAGCGCTGGCGCGGGCGCGATCCGGAGCGGCTCGCGCGCCTGCAGCGCATGTACCACGAGTGGCCCTTCTTCCGGGCGCTGCTCGGCAACACCCAGATGGCGCTGTTCAAGGCAGACATGGGGATCGCGCGCGAGTACGCGCGCCTGGTGCGCGACCCGGAGCTAGCCGGGCGCGTCTACGAGGCCGTGCGCGAGGAGTACCGGCGCACGGTCACGCAGGTGCTGCACGTGGCCGACCTCGCGGGCCTGATGGAAGAGACGCCCTTCCTCGCGCTGTCGCTCGCGCGCCGCAACCCTTACCTCGACCCCCTCAACCACATCCAGATCACCCTGCTCGCCCGCTACCGCAACACGAGGCTGCCGGAGGCGGAGCGCGAGCGCTGGCTCGATCCCCTGCTGCGCAGCATCAACGCCATCGCCGCGGGCATGCGCAACACCGGCTAGCGCCCCGGCGTGCGCGCGGGCGGAAGCCGCGCCCGCTACGCGACCTGGACGGGGATGGCGTCGCCCACGCGGACGATGCGGTTGCGCTCGTCGAGGTAGACGAGCGTGGGGCGGTGGCGCGCCGCCTCGGCCTCGTCCATGGCGGCGTAGGCGCAGATGATCACGCGGTCGCCGGGGCTCGCCTTGCGCGCGGCCGCGCCGTTGAGGGAGATGATGCCGGAGCCCGCCTCGGCGCGGATGGCGTAGGTGGTGAAGCGCTCGCCGTTGTCGAGGTTGTAGACGTGGATCTGCTCGTACTCGCGGATGCCGGCCGCATCCATGAGCCGCCCGTCGATGGCGCAGGAGCCCTCGTAGTCGAGCTCGGTATGGGTCACACGCGCGCGGTGCAGCTTGCACTTGAGGAGCGTCAGGTGCATGGGGAGGCTCTCTCCGGACGGCCGCATGGCCGGCCCCGCGAATTATCCCGCAGGGTGGCCCCGGGCCGCAATCCGCCGCTCCGGCCTTCAGCGCTCGAAGGGGATGTTGTCGATGAGGCGGGCCGAGCCCAGGTGGGCGGCGGCGAGGACGACGAGGGCGCGGTCACCGGGGCCGGGCGGGGCGAGGTCGCCGGTGCGCCGCACGCTCACGTACTCGGGCCGGAAGCCCGCCGCCTCGAGCGCCGCCATGGCCTCGGCCTCCACCACGGCCAGGTCCCCGGCGCCGGCGCGTACACGCTCGACCACATTTTGCAGGGTGCGGTAGAGCATGGGCGCGCGGGCGCGCTCGGCCGGCGTGAGGTAACGGTTGCGCGAGCTCATGGCGAGCCCGTCCGGCTCGCGCACGGTGGGTGCGCCCACCACGCGTATGGGGAAGTTCAGGTCCTCGGTCATGCGCCGCAGGACCACGAGCTGCTGGTAATCCTTCTCCCCGAATACCGCCACCTGGGGGCGCACCAGGTTGTAGAGCTTGGCCACGACGGTGGCCACGCCCCGGAAGTGCCCGGGGCGGAAGGCCCCGCAGAGGATGCCCGACAGGCCCGGCACCTCCACCGCGGTCGTGTCCCCGTGGCCACGGGGGTAGAGCTCGGCCGCCTCCGGGGCGAACAGGAGGTCCACGCCGCGCGAGGCCAGCAGGCGCCGGTCCTCCTCGAAGGTGCGCGGATAGCGCTCGAAGTCCTCGCCTGGGCCGAACTGCATGGGGTTGACGAAGAGCGTCACCACCACGCGGTCGCCGAGCCCGCGCGCGCGGTCCACCAGGCTCAGGTGTCCCTCGTGCAGGTTGCCCATGGTCGGCACGAGCACCAGGGTGTCGCCGGCGGCACGCCAGGGGGCGAGCGCCGCCTCCAGGGACGCGATGTCGCGGGCCACCCGCATGGGGCTCAGGCGATGGTCTCCGCCTCGCCGGGGAAGGCGCCGGCGCGCACGGCCTCGCAATAGGCGGCCACAGCCTCACGCACCGAGCCGCGCCCGGCGAGGAAGTCGCGGGCGAAGCGGGGGCCGCGGGTGAGGCCCAGCAGGTCATAGAGCACCAGCACCTGACCGTCGCAGTCGGGGCCGGCGCCGATGCCGATCACGGGGATGGCGAGCTCGCGGCGGATGCGTCCGGCGAGCGCCGTCGGCACGCATTCGAGCACCAGCAGCTCCGCGCCCGCCGCCTCGAGGAGCCGTGCCTCCGTGACCATGCGCTCGGCCGCCTCGCGCTCGCGGCCCTGCAGGCGGTAGCCGCCGAGCTTGTGCACCCACTGGGGGGTGAGCCCGAGATGGGCGCACACCGGGATGCCCCGCTCGCTCAGGTGGCGCACCACCTCACGCTGCACGGCCCCGCCCTCGAGCTTGACCACCTGGGCGGCCCCTTCCTGCATCAGGCGCACGGCGGCGGCATGGGCGGCGGCGGGGCTGCCGTAGGTGCCGAAGGGCATGTCCACCACGCGCAGGGCGCGCCGGCAGCCCCGGGCCACGGCGCGGGCATGGTAGACCATGTCGTCGAGGGAGACGGGCACGGTGCTGTCGTGGCCCTGGACCACCATGCCGAGGGAGTCGCCCACCAGCACCACGTCCACGCCCGCCTCGTCCAGCACCGCGGCGAAGCTCGCATCGTAAGCGGTGAGCGCGACGATGCGGCGCCCCTCGGCCTTCATGCGCCGCAGCCGGCGCACGGTGACGGGGCCCTGCTCCGCCTTGGGGGTCGCCTCGCTCATGGATGCCGCTCGCTGCCTCCCGCGGGGGCGCCCATCATAGCACCGCGAGCACGCGTACCGGCGCGGCGCTCAGCCCGTGGCGTCGGGGGCTGCACCTTCGCCGGCGAGGCGGATGGGCTCGGGATTGAAGTAGTGGCGGCCGCGGCGCACACGCGCGATCTGCGCGAGCAGCAGCTCCAGGTCCTCCTCCGAGCGGGCCAGATCGATGCGCTCGGCGTTGACGATGAGGACAGGAGCGGCGTCGTAGTAGTAGAAGAACTCGGCGTAGGCCTCGGCCAGGCGCTCCAGGTAGCCGGCGGGCATCTGCTGCTCGTAGGGAATGCCGCGCCGGGCGATGCGCGCGCGCAGCACCTCCACGGGGGCCTGGAGGTAGATGACCAGGTCCGGGGACGGCACCGCCTCGGCCACGCGCGCGTAGACCTCCTCGTAGAGGGCGAGCTCGTCGGCGTCCAGCGTCAGGCGCGCGAAGAGGGGATCCTTCTCCATGAGGAAGTCGGCCACGCGCAGCGGCCGGAAGAGGTCGCGCTGGCGCAGGGGCTCGAGCAGGCGCACGCGCTGGAACAGGAACTGGAGCTGGGTGGGCAGCGCCGCCGCGCGGGGGTCGCGGTAGAAGCGCGGCAGGAAGGGATTGTCCTCGGGCCGCTCCAGCAGCGGCTCGCCCCCGAGGCGCTCGGCCAGCCGACGCGCGAGCGTGGTCTTGCCCACCCCGATGGGCCCTTCCACCACAAGGTGGCGCCACTCGGCGGGGATGCTCACCACGGCAGCGCCCCGCTACCACGCGCTCCGCGCGCCCGCGTCCGCGCCGCCCTCCCTGCCGGGGCCGCCCCCCCCCCCCCCC
>JALSJE010000020.1 GCA_026989495.1 Gammaproteobacteria bacterium
ACGACAGATGACGGTCGCGGCGCTCGCGGCACTGGCCTCGGCCGCAGGGGCGCAGGCGCCGCGCGTGGCGCTGGCGCCCTGGGCCGGAGGCTTCGACCGGCCCGTGGAGCTCGTCTTCGGCCCGCGCCATGCCTGGCTCGCCGAGCAGGGCGGGCGCCTCTGGCGCCTGGGCCACGACGGCACCGGCCGCGTCCTGGTGCTGGATCTGTCGGACCGGGTGAGCCGCGGGCTCGAGCAGGGCCTGCTCGGCATCGCCCTGCATCCCCGCTTCGCCGCGAACGGCCGCCTGTTCCTGTACTACACCGACCGCGAGGGCGCCGTGGTGCTGGCCGAGGCGCGCGTGCGTGACGGCCGGGTCTCCGGCCCGCTCAGGCCCTGGCTGCGGCTGCCGCAGCCGGCGGCCAACCACAACGGCGGCCGGATCCTCTTCGGTCCCGACGGACGGCTCTGGCTCGGGCCCGGCGACGGCGGCGGGGCGGGTGATCCCTGGGGCAACGCCCAGGACCCGCGCAGCCTCCTCGGCAAGCTCCTGCGCCTCGACGTGGACCGGCCCGGCGCGCACCCCGAGATCTGGGCGCTGGGGCTGCGCAATCCCTGGCGCTTCGCCTTCGACCGCGCCACCGGCGACCTCTGGATCGCCGACGTGGGCCAGGACCGGCGCGAGGAGGTCAACCTGGCGCCCGCCGGCTCCCCCCGCGGCCTCAACTACGGCTGGAATCTCAAGGAGGGATCGCTCTGCTTCGCCGATCCCGGCTGCATGGGCCGGCACGACCTCGTGGACCCGGTCTTCGAGTACGGCCACGGGGAGGGCTGCTCGGTGACCGGCGGCACGGTCTACCGGGGCCGGGCCATCCCGGCGCTGCGGGGCGTCTATGTCTTCAGCGACTGGTGCACCGGGCCGCTCTGGGGCCTGCGCCGCGAACCGGACGGGCGCTGGCGGCGGATCACGCTCATCGCCCGCACCGGCACGCACCCCGCCGCCTTCGCCGAGGACCGCGCGGGCGAGCTCTACCTGCTCGACCACCGGGGCGGGCGGGTGCTGCGGATGGTGCCTGCTCCGGCAGGGAATCCCGACCGCTAGCCCGCCCGCGCGGCTACGCCGAGCCGTTCTGCCCGCCGGGCGATGCGCGCATGGGTCTCCAGCAGGAGATCCGTCAGCTCGCGCGCCCGGTCGAGGGCCTGGGCGAACTCGGCCGGGTCGGTCACGTACTCGTGGATCAGGCGATTGCGCAGGTTCCGGGCCTCGATCCACGCCCGCGCCGAGCGCAGCAGGTCCAGACGCTCCAGGCGGTTCAGGTTGTCGATCTGGGCGCCCACGGGCTCCGCCAGCGCCTCCAGGAGGGCAGGGATGGCGCGGTTTCCCAGCGTGTCCTGGAGCGCCAGAGACGCGCCACGAAGCCGTCCACCCGCTCGGCGAGCACCGGATCGCGCTCCAGACGCTCGACCCACGCGGCGTCGACCGGTCCCGGGAACAGGCGGTCGCGGCTCTCGCGCAGATGCCTCGCCTCGCGTCGGGCCACCTCCAGGACGGCGGCCAGCCGGGCCATCGCCTGGGCATCCGGGCTCACAGGGGCACCCCGTGGCGGCGGGCCGCCTCGTGGACCGGCGCGGGCGGCGTCGCCGGGTCGACCAGGACGACGTCGATGCGCTGGTCGCCCAGGGCGAGCTGGAGCTCGGCGGCGAGCCGCGCCGCGGCGGCCGGGCGGTTCCCGACGGGCTCCGGCACCTCCACGAGCAGGTCGATGTCGCCGCCCCGGGCCGAATCGTCCACCCGCGAGCCGAACAGACGTACCCGGGCTCCAGGTCCGAAAAGCTCGGCCACCTTGGCGCGGATCACCTGGCGCTCATGCTCGCTCAGGCGCATGACGGAAGGATAGCAGCCCGGAGGGCTGCGACGACGTGCCGTCTCCCGGATGGCCCACACATTGGATGACACGAGAAGGCTCCCGCCGTAACCTCTTGACCCTGCGGGAGCGATGAAGGTGGATGGCGGAGCGGACGGGACTCGAACCCGCGACCTCCGGCGTGACAGGCCGGCATTCTGACCAGCTGAACTACCGCTCCGGATTGCGCTGGTGGGTGCTGAGGGGCTCGAACCCCCGACCTTCGCCTTGTAAGGGCGACGCTCTCCCAGCTGAGCTAAGCACCCGGGTGTGGTGCCGCCCGGCTCGGGGTCCGAGCCCGGTCCGGGGCGCTGGCCCCGTCCCTGTGGCGCGCCGGGCCGGACCGGCCCGCGCGGCGCCGGCTAGTTTACGGCATCCTTGAGGGTCTTGCCAGCCTTGAAGCTGGGCACCCGGGAGGCGGCGATCTGGATGGCCTCGCCCGTGCGGGGGTTGCGGCCGGTGCGGGCGGCCCGCTCCTTGACGGAGAAGGTCCCGAAGCCGGCGAGCACGACCTGCTCACCCTTGACCAGCGTGTCACGGATGGTGTCGAAGACGGCGTTGACGGCACGCTCGGCCGCAGCCCGCGGCAGGTTGGCGGTCTCGGCGACGGCGTCGATGAGCTCGGACTTGTTCATGGGCACTTTCCCCTCGTTGCGGTTCGTCGGTCGCGATGGCGGACGCCGGACCGCGCCGGCCCGACATCGGGGTGCCGCCATGCCGGACAGGCCGGGGCGCCAGCGGCGCTGGAGATGCTGGGCCGGAGTGAGGAACGCGCCTGCGTCCCCGGAGGCTTCCCGTGCGTGCGTCGCCGGCCTTCGTCTGCGGTCCCTTCGCCGTCCCGTCGGCGCGCTGGGACGCGCTTCTGTGGTGAACGGGACCGCTGCCTTATAGCAAGGCGCCTCGGGGCCGGTCAACCGGCTCCGCCACGCGCCCTGTCAGGCATGGGATGCAGGCATGCCGGCACGCTCAATGCGCATGCACCCGCCCGCGCTTGCGCGAGCCCTTGCGCTTCTCCTCGGCGGCGGGCTTGCCGGCGGGCGCCTCCTCCGGCTCCGGCAGCGGCACGGGCATGCGCGTGAGCGCGATCTCGAGCACCTGGTCGATCCACTTGACCGGCCGGATGTCGAGCTCGGCCTTGACGTTCTTGGGTATGTCGGCGAGGTCCTTGACGTTCTCGTCCGGAATGAGCACGGTGCGCACGCCCCCGCGGTGGGCGGCGAGCAGCTTCTCCTTGAGGCCGCCGATGGGGAGCACCTCGCCCCGCAGGGTGATCTCGCCCGTCATGGCCACGTCCGCGCGCACCGGGATGCCGGTCAGCGCCGAGACCAGCGCGGTGCACATGCCGATGCCGGCGCTGGGCCCGTCCTTGGGGATGGCCCCCTCGGGCACGTGGATGTGGATGTCGTGCTTCTCGAAGTAGTCGTCGGGGATGCCCAGCAGGCGCGCGCGGGCGCGCACCACCGTGCGCGCGGCCTCGATGGACTCCTTCATCACGTCGCCGAGCTGGCCGGTGCGGATGATGTTGCCCTTGCCGGGCATGACCGCGGCCTCGATGGTGAGGAGATCGCCACCCACCTCGGTCCAGGCGAGCCCAGTGACCTGCCCCACCTGGTCGCGCTCCTCGGCGCGGCCGTAGCGGTAGCGGCGCACCCCCAGGTAGCGCTCCAGATTGCGCGGCGCCACCACCACGCGCCGGTCCCGCGGCTTGAGCACCAGCCCCTTGACCACCTTGCGGCAGATCTTGGCGATCTCGCGCTCGAGGTTGCGCACGCCCGCCTCGCGCGTGTAGTAGCGGATGATGTCGCGGATGGCGGGCTCGGTGATGACGAGCTCCTTCTCCCTGAGCCCGCTCGCCTTCATCTGCTTGGGCACGAGATAGCGCGTGGCGATGTGGACCTTCTCGTCCTCGGTGTAGCCCGGGATGCGGATCACCTCCATGCGGTCCAGCAGCGCGGGGGGGATGTTGAGGGTGTTCGCCGTGCAGACGAACATCACCTCCGAGAGGTCGTAGTCCACCTCCAGATAGTGATCGTTGAAGGTGTGGTTCTGCTCGGGGTCGAGCACCTCCAGCAGGGCCGAGGCGGGGTCGCCCCGGAAGTCCATGGCCATCTTGTCCACCTCGTCGAGGAGAAAGAGCGGGTTCTTGACCCCGACCTTGGCCATGTTCTGGATGATCTTGCCCGGGAGCGAGCCGATATAGGTGCGGCGGTGGCCGCGGATCTCGGCCTCGTCGCGCACGCCGCCCAGCGACATGCGCACGAACTTGCGGTTGGTGGCGCGCGCGATGGAGCGCCCGAGCGAGGTCTTGCCCACGCCCGGCGGGCCCACCAGGCACAGGATGGGGCCCTTCATCTTGCGCACCCGCTGCTGCACGGCGAGATACTCCAGAATGCGCTCCTTGACCTTCTCGAGGCCGTAGTGGTCGGCGTCGAGGACCTCCTCGGCCTGGGCGAGGTCGTGCCGGATGCGGGTGCGCTTCTTCCACGGCACCTGCACCAGCCAGTCCACGTAGTTGCGCACCACGGTGGCCTCGGCCGACATCGGCGACATCATCTTGAGCTTGTTGAGCTCGGCTTCGGCCTTCCGGCGCGCTTCCTTGGGCATGCCCGACTTCTCGATGCGCCTGGCGAGCTCCTCGAGCTCGTTCGGCGCGTCCTCCAGCTCGCCCAGCTCCTTCTGGATCGCCTTCATCTGCTCGTTGAGGTAGTACTCGCGCTGGCTCTTCTCCATCTGCTGCTTGACGCGCGAGCGGATGCGCTTCTCGATCTGGAGGATGTCGATCTCGCCCTCGATCAGCGCCATCAGGTGCTCGAAACGCGCGCGCACGTCCTCGATCTCGAGGATCTTCTGCTTCTCATCGAGCTTGAGCGCCATGTGCGCGGCGATGGTGTCGGCGAGCCGTCCCGGCTCGTCGATGCCGGCGAGCGAGGTCAGCACCTCGGGCGGCACCTTCTTGTTGAGCTTGACGTACTGGTCGAAGAGGTTGACCACCGTGCGCATGAGGACCTCGGTCTCGCGGTCCTCGGGCACCACCTGCTCGGCGAGCGGCTCGATGCGCGCGGCGAAATGGTCGCGCGTCTCGGTGTACTCGAGCACACGCGCGCGCCGCCCGCCCTCGACCAGCACCTTGACGGTGCCGTCCGGGAGCTTGAGGAGCTGCAGGATGGTCGAGAGGGTGCCGACGCCGTGGATGTCCTCGGGCCTGGGATCGTCCACCTCGGCGCTCTTCTGGGCCGCCAGCAGGATGCGCTTGTCGGCCTGCATGGCGAGCTCGAGCGCGCGGATGGACTTCTCACGCCCCACGAAGAGCGGGATGACCATGTGCGGGTAGACGACGACGTCGCGCAGGGGCAGCACCGGCACCGGGCCGACGCCGCGGGACTGTCCTTCGATGGGCTGGCTGGGATCTCGGGTTTCCATCGGTGTCATGACCTCGTGCTGGCACGGGGCGCCCGGCGCAGGCGCGCCCGCTCGGGCCTCAGTATATGAGGCCTCGGCGGATTGGATTCAACAAGCGTGCCAAAGAGCTGGCCGCGCACGGACCTCAGTCGGAGGCCGCGCGCTGATGGTCGGCGTTCTCGTAGATCAGGTAAGGCTTGGACTCGCCCAGGATCACGGCCTCGTCGATCACCACCTTGCTCACGCCCTCCAGCGAGGGGAGGTCGTACATGGTGTCGAGCAGCACGCTCTCCAGGATGGTGCGCAGCCCGCGCGCGCCGGTCTTGCGCTCCATGGCCTTGCGGGCCACGGCGCACAGGGCGTCCTCGCGGAACTCGAGCTCCACGCCCTCCATCTCGAACAGGCGCTGGTACTGCTTGGTGACCGCATTCTTGGGCTCGGTGAGGATGCGCACCAGCGCCTCCTCGTCGAGCTCCTCGAGGGTGGCGATCACCGGCAGCCGGCCGACGAACTCGGGGATGAGGCCGTAGCGGATGAGATCCTCGGGCTCCACGTCGGCGAGGATCTCGCCCACCTTGCGCCGCTCGTCCTTGCTCTTGACCTCGGCCGAGAACCCGATGCCGCTCTTCTCGGAGCGGCTCTGGATGATCTTCTCCAGGCCGGCGAAGGCGCCGCCGCAGATGAAGAGGATGTTGGTGGTGTCGACCTGCAGGAACTCCTGCTGCGGGTGCTTGCGCCCGCCCTGGGGCGGAACCGAGGCGACCGTGCCCTCGATCAGCTTGAGCAGGGCCTGCTGCACGCCCTCGCCCGAGACGTCGCGGGTGATGGACGGGTTCTCGGACTTGCGCGAGATCTTGTCGATCTCGTCGATGTAGACGATGCCCGTCTGCGCCTTCTCGACGTCGTAGTCGCACTTCTGGAGCAGCTTCTGGATGATGTTCTCCACGTCCTCGCCGACGTAGCCCGCCTCGGTGAGGGTGGTGGCGTCGGCGATGGTGAAGGGCACGTTGAGCAGCCGCGCCAGGGTCTCGGCGAGCAGCGTCTTGCCCGACCCCGTGGGGCCGATGAGCAGGATGTTGCTCTTGGCGATCTCGACGTCGTCCTTGCGGTGGCGGCTCTCGAGGCGCTTGTAGTGGTTGTAGACCGCGACCGAGAGGATCTTCTTGGCGCGCTCCTGGCCGATGACGTACTCGTCCAGGACCTGCTTGATCTCGTGCGGCTTCGGCAGGCGGCTGCCCGCCGCGGCCGACTGCTCCTGCAGCTCCTCGCGGATGATGTCGTTGCAGAGCTCGACGCACTCGTCGCACACGAAGACCGACGGCCCCGCGATGAGCTTGCGGACCTCGTGCTGGCTCTTGCCGCAGAAGGAGCAGTAGAGGAGCTTGCCGCCGTCGCCGCCCCTGCCGTGCCTGTTGTCGCTCATGGCCTACCTCGCGTTGCCCTCGGAGCCGTCCCGCCGCATGTCCCCATGCGGGTGTCCCGGTGCCTCCTGCGCCGCGAGCCGCCGGGGGCCCTCGACCCTATTCAACTACGCCCTGCCCACCCTGGCAAGGTCCCCTGCCCGGCCTATCCAGCCCGGCGGCGGGGTTTTTTGCGACCTTCGTCACGCGTTGCCGTCTGAAAATTTGACGCTCCTCCACGCAGCAGGTTCACTGGGACGCTGGCGACCGTTCAACGAGCACCTCGTCGATGAGCCCGTAGGCCTTGGCGTCCTCGGCGCTCATGAAGAAATCGCGGTCGGTGTCGACCTGGATCTTCTCCAGCGGCTGGCCGGTGTGGCTGGCCAGGATGCGGTTGAGCTGCTCGCGGATCTTGAGGATCTCGCGCGCGTGGATCTCGAACTCCGTGGCCTGGCCCTGGAAGCCGCCCAATGGCTGGTGGATCATCATGCGCGAGTGGGGCAGCGCGTAGCGCTTGCCCCTGGCCCCGCCGGCCAGGATGACCGCGCCCATGCTCGCCGCCTGCCCCACGCACATGGTGCTCACGTCCGGCTTGATGAACTGCATCGTGTCGTAGATCGCAAGCCCGGCCGTCACCGAGCCGCCCGGCGAGTTGATGTAGAGGTGGATATCCTTGTCCGGATTCTCCGCCTCCAGGAACAGGAGCTGGGCCACCACCAGGTTCGCCGTGTAGTCCTCGACCGGTCCCACCAGGAACACCACCCGCTCCTTGAGCAGGCGCGAGTAGATGTCGTAGGCCCGCTCGCCCCGTGCCGTCTGCTCGATGACGATCGGCACCAGGTTCAGGGCCTGGGCGTCCAGTGCGCCTCTGTCGCTCATATCGGTCCCCTCGTGGCTCGACTTTAGGCCGCCTGGGCGGCGGTCTCCTCCTGCACCGCCTCCTCGAAGCTCAGGCGCTCGTCCTCGACGTTCGCGTGAGCCAGGATCCAGTCCACCGCCTGGTCCTCCAGCACGCCGGCCTCCACGCCCTGCAGGAGCTCGCGGTTGGCATAGTACCACTGCACCACCTCCTCGGGCTTCTCGTAGGCCGAGGCGATGCGCTCGACGGCTGCGCGCACCTGGTCCGGGTCGGCCTGGAGGCCCTCCTTGCGGATGAGCTCTGCAAGAATCAGGCCCAGGGCCACGCGCCGGCGCGCCTCGGGCTCGAAATGCGAGTCCGGCAGCTCCTTGAGGCTGCCCTGGAGCTGCCCCAGGGTGGCCAGGCGCCGCTCCAGGTCCTCGCGCAGGCGTGCCACCTCCTGCGCCACCAGGCTCGCGGGCAGCTCCACCGGGTTCGACGCCAGCAGGGCGTCCATGACCCGGCGCTTGACCCGGCGGCGCAGGGCCTCGTGCAGCTCGCGCTCCATGTTGGCGCGCACCTCCTTGCGCAGGGCCTCCACTCCTCCCTCCCGCACGCCGAAGGCCTGGGCGAAGGCCTCGTCCACCTCGGGCAGGCGCTTCTCGGCCACGCTGCGCAGGGTGACCCTGAAGGTCACCTCCCGCCCGCGCAGGCCCTCGTTGGGGTGGTCCTCCGGGAAGCGGACCGTCACCTCACGCGTCTCGCCCGCCTGCGCCCCGCGCAGGGCCTGGTCGATGTCGTCCAGCAGGCGTCCGCCGCCGAGGACCTCCTCCTGGCCCTCGGCCCTGCCGCCGCCCGGGACCTCGCCACCGTCGGCGGCGGTGGCCTCGTAGTCGATCACCACGCGGTCGCCCTCCCGGGCGGGACGCTCCACCGTCTCCCAGGTGGCGCGCTGCTCGCGCAGGCGCTCGATCATGGCGTCCACGTCGGCCTCCGTGACCTCGGCCACCGGCCGGCGGATCCTGAGATCGGAGACCTGGGCGAGCTCGATCTCCGGGTACACCTCGAAGACGGCCGTGTAGCGCAACGGCTGGCCGGGATCGGCCTGGGCCTGCTCGATGCGGGGGCCGCCGGCCGGGCGCAGGCCCTCGCGCTCGAGGGCCTCGCGCAGGGTCTGCTCCATGAGCTCACCCAGCACCTCCTCGCGCACCTGGGCACCGTAACGCTGGCGCACGATGCGGAAGGGCACCCTGCCCGGCCGGAAGCCGGGCACGTGGACCCGGCGCGCCAGCCCGCGCAGCCGCTCCTCCACCGCCTGCTCGATCCGCTCGGCGGGCACCTCCACGGTCACGCGCCGTCCCAGGGTGCCCGTCTGCTCCACCGACACGTCCATCACCGCTCCACCTCGCTGGCTCCGGCCCGCGGCTCACCCGCCTGCCGCCCGCCGTCCGCGCGCGCCGCGGCCGCCGGCGCCGGGCCGGGCTCGCGATCCGCGACGGGATGCATCTGCGGGAGACGTGGGGGACGCTGCGTCCGCCGGGTCGTTCGTGTGCACGGAAGGAATCGAAAAGGGAGATGGTGGGCCGTCAGGGACTCGAACCCCGAACCGACTGGTTAAGAGCCAGCTGCTCTACCAATTGAGCTAACGGCCCTCTGCGGCCGCCTAGTGAACCACAACCGCCGGCCGGGTTCAACACCGCGGCGGCGGGCGCGGCCCGGAAACCTGGGGTGAGCGATGGGATTCGAACCCACGACCGCCGGATCCACAGTCCGGAGCTCTACCAGCTGAGCTACGCTCACCATCGCTGGGGCCGGTCGCCGGGCCGGCCCCTTTGGCGCTTGGCGCCCCGGGGAGGACTCGAACCCCCGACCCAGAGCTTAGAAGGCTCCTGCTCTATCCACCTGAGCTACCGGGGCGGGGCCGGGCGCGCGTCCCCCGGGAACTGGTCGGGGTAGAGGGATTCGAACCCCCGACATCCTGCCCCCAAAGCAGGCGCGCTACCAGACTGCGCTATACCCCGAGACCCACGGGGCCGGGGCGCGCGAAGACCGCGAGCTTACGCGCCGGCCAGCCCCGCGTCAAACGCATTATATCCCAGGCGACGCGGGACGGCAGACGCGTGCTGCGACGCCGCAAGCGCCCTCCCCTCACCCCCCGCTCCCGCTCCCGCCTCTCGTTTCCTGCCCCTCGCCTTGTCCACCCCTGCTCCCCGTGCGAGAATCCGCCGCTCCCGGCCGCCCGGCCCCCGCCCCCAGACCATGAGCGCCCAGATCATCGACGGCAAGGCCATCGCCCAGGCGCTGCGCGAGTCCGTGCGCGCGCGGGTGGCCGAGCGACGGGCCCGGGGGCTGAGGCCGCCGGGGCTCGCCGTGATCCTGGTCGGCGACGATCCCGCCTCCCGGATCTACGTGCGCAACAAGCGCGAGGCCTGCAAGGAGGCGGGCTTCCTCTCCCGCGCCATCGACCTGCCCGCCGACGTGGACGAGGCCACGCTGCTCGGCCGCATCGACGCGCTCAATGCCGACCCCGCGATCGACGGCATCCTGGTCCAGCTCCCCCTGCCGGGGCATCTCGACCCGGAGACCGTCATCGAGCGCATCGACCCGCGCAAGGACGTGGACGGCTTCCATCCCTACAACGTGGGGCGGCTGGCCGTGCGCCTGCCCGCGCTGCGCCCCTGCACCCCGCGGGGCGTGATGCTGCTGCTCGAGCACGTGCTCGAGCGCACCGGGGGCCGTTTCCACGGCATGGAGGCCGTGGTCGTGGGCGCCTCCAACATCGTGGGCCGGCCCATGGCCCTGGAGCTGCTGCTGGCCGGCTGCACCGTGACCGTCTGCCACCGCTTCACCCGGGACCTGCGCGCCCATGTCGAGCGGGCCGAGATCCTGGTGGTGGCCGTGGGCAGGCCGCATCTCATCCCGGGCGCTTGGGTGCGGCCGGGCGCCATCGTCATCGATGTGGGCATCAACCGCACCGCCGACGGCCGTCTCGTGGGCGACGTGGATTTCGAGGCCGCACGCGCCCGCGCGGGCTGGATCACGCCCGTGCCCGGCGGCGTCGGCCCCATGACGGTGGCCGTCCTGCTCGACAACACCCTCCAGGCGTGCGAGGCCGCGGGCTAGCCGTGCCGCGCCCTCACCGGGGGCGCAGGTAAGGGCCGGCCGTGAGCGGCAGCCCCTCGAAGCAGGCCCGGTACTCGGCAGAGGCCATCACCCGCGCCCCGTCGCCTTCCGTGTCGTGGAGGTCGTCCTCGAACAGCCGGATGCTCACGGGCCGCCCCTGCCAGGTGCCCTCGCAGGCCTCGTAGATGCGCGCCCCCGAGGCGTCGAACTGCCGGAAGGCATGCAGCCCGCCGTTGTAATGGTGCAGGTTGACCAGGGTCTGCACCGGGGCGTTGCGGTAGCCCGGCAGGAAGGCCGCCGCGTAGTCGCGCAGCAGGCGCCCGTCCGGGCCGTAGACATAGACCTCGATGGCGTGGACCTCGCCGGGCCCCTCACGCTCGTACTGCACCCTGCTCAGCAGCCGCCCGCTCTCGGCGTCGAAGTAGCGCACCTCCCGGTAGAAGTCGGGCATGCCGGCGTAGCCGCCGACGCTCTCCTCGGTGCGCACCCGGTGGGCCTTCACCTGCCGCTCGTGCAGCGCCACCACGGCGTCCGCGAAGGCGTTCCAGCGGCGCACGTGGCTGCGGTCCACCGTCATCGACACCGCGCCGCGCACCTCGGCCCCCGACGCCGGCCCGGGCACCAGGGCCGTGGCCGCCGCCAGCAAGGCGAGGAAGGACGCTCCCGCTCTCATGGCCATGCTCGTCTCCTCCACCGTCGATGTGGGCCGGTGTCCGGGCGTGGTGCCGCGGGGAGGCGTCCTGCTCGTCTCGGCCGCCCTTCCGGGGCGCCTGTCCTTCGACCATATCGCGGCCGACGTGTTCAGTCCACGGCCCGGCGCCAGACGGTGCCCTGTGGGGTGTCCTCCAGCACCACGCCCCGGCTGCGCAGCAGGTCGCGGATGCGGTCGGCCTCGGCCCAGTCGCGCCGCCGGCGGGCCTCGGCGCGCTCGGCCACCAGGCGTTCGATCTCGTCCTCGTCCGGCTCGCGCGCCGCCGCGGCCCCCGGCCGGGCCTTGAGGAAGGCCTCGGGCTCGGCCTGCAGCAGCCCCAGGCTCGCGGCGAGCCGCCGCATGCCGGCGCCGAGGCGGGCGGCCTCGCCGAGACGCCCGGCGTCGCGCAGACGGTTGAGCTCCCGGGCCATCTCGTGGAGGGCGGCCAGCGCCTCGGGGGTGTTGAGGTCGTCGGCCATGGCGGCGCGGAAGCGCCCGGCCCAGGGCTCCGGGGCCTCCGCGGGGCCGGCAGGCAGGCCGCGCAGCGCCGTATAGAGGCGCTCGAGGGCGTGCTCGGCCTGAACCAGCGCCTCGGCGGTGTAGTTGAGCGGGCTGCGGTAGTGGCTCGAGAGGATGAAGGCGCGCACGGCCTCGGCGCGGTGGCGCGCCAGGATCTCGCGGATGGTGAAGAAGTTGCCCAGGGACTTGGACATCTTCTCCTCGTCCACCTGCACGAAGCCCACGTGCATCCACAGCCGCACGAAGGGGCGGCGCCCGGTGGCCGCCTCGGACTGGGCGATCTCGTTCTCGTGATGCGGGAAGACGAGGTCCATGCCACCGCCGTGGATGTCGAACTGCTCGCCGAGGCAGCGGGTGGACATGGCCGAGCACTCGATGTGCCAGCCCGGCCGCCCCGGTCCCCAGGGCGAGCCCCAGCTCGGCTCGCCGGGCTTGGCGGCCTTCCAGAGCACGAAATCGAGGGGGTCATCCTTGGCCTCCTCCACCGCCACGCGCGCGCCCGCGCGCAGTTCCTCGAGGCGCTTGCCGGACAGCCGCCCGTAGCCCTCGAAGCGCGAGACGTCGTAGTAGACGTCACCATTGGGGGCGCGGTAGGCGTAGCCCTTCTCGAGCAGGCGCGCGATCATCGCGACGATGGCGTCGATGTTGCCGGTGGCGCGAGGCTCGTGGTCCGGCGCGAGCACGCCGAGGGCGGCGGCGTCCTCGTGCATGGCGCGGATGTAGCGCCCGGTGAGCGTGCCGATGTCCTCGCCGAGCTCGTTGGCGCGCTGGATGATCTTGTCGTCGATGTCGGTGACGTTGCGCACGTAGGTGACGCGGTAGCCCACCGCGCGCAGGTGGCGCACGAGGGTGTCGAAGACCACCAGCACGCGCGCATGACCCAGGTGGCAGAGGTCGTAGACCGTCATGCCGCAGACGTACATGCGCACGTGCCCCGGCTCGAGGGGCTCGAGCCGCTCCTTGCGGCGCGTCAGCGTGTTGTGGATGCGGATCTCCGGCAGCTTGTCGGCCAAGGAATGCCCCTCCCGATATGCGCAGCGGCCACGCCCGGGGGCCGGCCGCACGCGCCTCGCCTCAGGTGCCGGCCGCGGCGCGGCGCAGGCGCGCGGCGCATTCGACCGGCCCCAGGAAGGCGGCCACCTCGCGCACGCCCGGCCCGTCCAGGCGGCCCGTCAGCGCCGCCCGCAGGGGCCGGTAGAGGGCCTTGCCGCGCCGGCCCGTCGCCTCCGCGACGGTCGCCACGATGCTGCGCCCATCGCGGGCGCGCGCCGCCGCCTCCGCGGCATGCAGCAGCCATTCCGCGCCCGCCTCGGCGAGCGCCGCGCGGGCGCGCCCATCATACTCGAAGCGTCCCGCGAGCAGGATCGCGGCCCAGGTCCGCACGTCCCCGTGCAGCAGCACGTTGGGCCGCACGAGCGCTAGGAAGGCCCGCCAGAGCGCCGTGTCCACCCCGGCCGGCCGCACGGGCGCGGCCCAGGCGGCGAAGGCCGCCTCGTCCAGGGCCTCCAGGGCGAGCCGCTGCCAGCGCGCGAGCCGGGCCGGGTCGAAGCGCGCCGGCGCGCGGCCGATGCCGGCCGGGTCGAAGCCCGCCGCGAGCGCGTCCAGGCCGAGCAGGACGTCGTCCGGATACCGGTGCCCGAGGCGCGCCAGCGCGTTCGCCACCGCGAGCGGCAGGTAGCCCGCCTCGCGCAGCGCGGCGAGCTCGGCCGCCCCCGCCCGCTTCGACAGCGGCGCGCCGTCCGGTCCGGTGACCAGGGGCAGGTGGCCGTAGCGGGGGACGGGCAGGCCGAGGGCCTCCAGCACCAGGAGCTGGCGCGCGGTGTTGGCGAGATGGTCCTCGCCGCGCAGCACGTGGGTGACGCCCATGAGGGCGTCGTCCACCGCGTTGGCGAACAGGAAGGCCGGGGTGCCGTCGGCGCGCCGCAGGACGAAGTCGCCGAGCGTGCCCGTGTCCACCCGCTGGGGCCCGCGCACCAGGTCGTCGAAGGCGACCGCGCGTCCGGCCGGCACGCGCAGCCTGAGCGCCGCGGGCTCCCCCCGCGCGAGCCGGCGGCGGGCCTCGTCCGGGTCGAGCCCCGCGCAGGTGCCGGGATAGCGCGGCGGCTCGCCAGCGGCGAGCGCCTCGGCCCGGGCGCGTTCCAGCGCCTCGGGACGGCAGAAGCAGGGGTAGGCCCTGTCCTCGGCCACGAGCCGGGCCAGCAGCGCCTCGTACAGGGCGCCTCGCTCGGACTGGCGGTAGGGCCCGTGGGGGCCGCCCACGTCGGGGCCCTCGTCCCAGCCGAGGCCCAGCCAGCGCAGCACGTCCATGAGCGCCGCCTCGGCCCCGGCCGCCGCGCGGGCGGCGTCCGTGTCCTCGATGCGCAGGATGAGGCGCCCGCCGTGCCGCCTCGCCAGCAGCCAGGCATGGAGCGCCGTGCGGGCGTTGCCCGCATGGAGCGCCCCCGTGGGGCTGGGGGCGAAGCGCGTCACCACCGCTGCCCCGTCCCGATCAGCCGTCATCGCCGGCATGGCGCGACATGGTAGCGCCTTCGGCCGCGTCCGCGCTTGCGCCGGCAGGCCCCATGGGGCGAAACTGGACCGGAGCGGCTTCCGGAGCACCCATGCAGGCCACGCTGCACACCAGCCTCGGCGACATCGTGATCGAGCTGGCACCCGAGCAGGCGCCCAGGACGGTGGCGAGCTTCGTGCGCCACGCCCGCGCGGGCTTCTACGACGGGACCCTCTTCCACCGCGTGGTGCCGGGCTTCGTGATCCAGGGCGGGGGCTACGGGCCGGGGCTCATGCCGCGGCGCGACGACGGCGTGCCGCTGCCCAACGAGGCCGACAACGGGCTGTCGAACCGCACGGGCACGGTGGCCATGGCGCGCACCGGCGAGCCGCACTCGGCCACCACGCAGTTCTTCATCAACCTCGCCGACAACACCTTCCTCGACCACCGCGACCGCACCCCCGAGGGCTGGGGCTACTGCGTCTTCGGCCGCGTGGTCGCCGGAATGGACGTGGTCGAGCGCATCGGCACGCAGCCCACCGGCTCCTGCGCCGGCCACCGGGACGTACCCCTGGAGGACGTGGTGCTGGAGCGGGTGGAGATCCGCGACGAGGCCGCCGCCTGAAGGCGCCGTGCCCGCCGAGCTCCTGTTCATCGCCGACCTGCACCTCGATCCCGCCCGGCCCGAGGCGCTCGCCTGCTGCGAGCGCTTCCTCCGCGGCCCGGCGCGGGATGCGGCCGGACTCTACATCCTCGGCGACCTCTTCGAGGCCTGGATCGGCGACGACGACCCGGCGCCTGCCTTCGAGGGGCTGTTCGCGGCCCTGCGCGCCCTGGCCGAGCAGGGTGTGCCGGTGCGGGTGCTGCACGGCAACCGGGACTTCCTGCTGGGCACGGGCTTCGAGGCGCGCACGGGGGCGCGCATCCTGCCGGACCCGTGGGTGGGTGAGCTCGCCGGCCGGCGCGTGCTCCTCACGCACGGCGACGCGCTCTGCACGGGTGACCGGGAGTACCAGGCCTTCCGCGCGCAGGTGCGCGATCCCGGCTACCGACGGGCCTTCCTGGCGCGTACGCTCGCCGAGCGCCGCCGCATCGCCGCCGCCCTGCGCGCCGAGAGCCGGCGCCGCACCGCGGGCAAGCCCGAGTCCATCATGGACGTCGACCCCGGCGAGGTGGCCGCCTGGATGCGCCGCCACGGCGTGCGGCTCATGGTCCACGGCCACACCCACCGCCCCGCCATCCACCGCTTCGAGCTCGACGGCGCCGAGGCGGTGCGGGCCGTGGTGGGCGACTGGTACGAGCAGGGCAGCGTGCTGCATCTCGCGCCGGACGGCACGCTGCGGCTCGAGACCCTGCCATTCGGCGCACCCGCAGCGCGGCCGGCACGGGACCGGGCTCAGCCGTCCTGCGCCGGGCCGGCGATATCGGAGACGGTGAAGCGGCGGTAGCCCGCGGGCAGGACGAACAGCGCCGGGTCGGCCTGCCAGCCGCGGCGGTAGTCGACGAGGCTGCGGCGGTAGCCGTCCTCGCTCCACTCCTGCACGGGCAGCCCTTTCTCCAGATAGAGGCCGGGGGCGAAGATGCTCTCGGCCAGGTCGCAGAGCATCTGCCTCTGCATATCCACCGGCGTGCGCGCGAGGTTGGCCCCGTGCTCGCCGGCCATCACACCGGCGAGCTCCCGCAGGGCGGCCACCGCCTCCTGGAGCAGGCCCGGCACCGCCATGACGTCGCGGCAGGTCTGGCCGTTGACGCTGAAGCGGTAGTGCACCACCTGCCGTCCCTCGATACGCGGGGCCCCGGTCTGTGGCGTCTCCTCCACCCCGTACTCGAGGCGCACCGGGGGCCTGGCATGGACCTCCCGGTAGGGCACGACCAGGATGGCGCGATCGCCGTGAACGACGCTGTAGACGGTGCGCGCGCGCCGGTCGAGCAGGACGAAGTCGCCGCCGTCGCGGCCGTCGTCCATGCGCAGCCAGCGCTCGGTGACGATGACCCGGGTGGTGTAGGGGTCGGTGCCCTGCTCCTGCTCGCGGAACCAGAGCACCGTGGCCTCGAGCGCGCTGGCCTCGCCGGCCTTCACCGGCTGCGGCACGGCCCGGGCGGCATCGGGCCGCGCGAGCCAGGCCAGCGCCGCCGCGAGCGCGGTGAGCCCCGCCAGCGCGCTGCCGAGCACGATGTGACGCGTGTTCATCCCCCGATCCTCCTCCGGCCTGCGCGTCAGGATAGCGCGTCCGGTCCGCCCCGCCGAGCCCGTTCGAGCGCGGCGAGCTCGTGCTCGGTGAAGCCCGCCGCCCGGCGCGCCTCGGCATGGAGCCTCCCCTTGACCATGCCCCGCAGCCGGGTGCGGGCGAACGCCGTGAAGGCCGCCTCGGGCTCCACGCCCCGGGCCGCGCAGGCGTGGCGGAACCACCGGGTGCCTGCCGCCACGTGCCCCACCTCGTCGCGGAGGATGCGCTCGAGCACGGCGGCCGTCTCCGCATCGCCCGCCTCGCGCAGGCGCCGGATCATGCCGGGGGTGACGTCCAGCCCCCGGGCCTCGAGGCCGCGATGCACCACCGCCATGCGCGCGAGCAGGTCATCGGCGGTGGCGACCGCCGCCTGCCACAGGCCATCGTGGGCGTCGAGCGCGCCGTAGTCCGAGCCCAGGGCCTGGAGGCGGCCGCGCAGCAGCGCGAAGTGCTCGACCTCCTCGCGCGCCACCCGCAGCCAGTCGGCGTAGAAGGCCGGTGGCAGGCCGCGGAAGCGGTAGACCGCATCCAGCGCCAGGTTGATGGCGTTGAACTCGATGTGCGCGAGGGCGTGGATCAGCGCCACGCGTCCGGCGGGCGTGCCCGGCCCCCGCCGCGGCACCGCGCGCGGCGGCACCAGCCGCGGACGCGCGGGGCGCCCGGGCGCCGGGACGGGCGCGGGCGGCGGGGCGTCGGGCCGGGGCGCGACCGCGCCTGCCGCGAGCGCCGCCTCCAGCGCCTGCACGCCTTCGCCCTTGCGGTCCGGATCGGGCTCCATCAGCCAGGCGAGCGCCGCCCCGTGCAGGTCGTCCGGGCCGCTCACGGCGCTTCCGCTCCGGCCGCGCCGTTCGGGAGACGGACGCCCACGACGAGATCCATGACGTTGGTGCCCGTCGCCCGCGCCGGCAGTGCGGCCCCCGCGGCCTCGAGGCAGGCGCCGGCGTCCGCGTCGGCGAGCGCCGCCTCGGGCTCGCACCCGCCTTCGCGGGCGCGGGCGGCGGTGGTCCCGTCCACCACGCCGCCGGCGGCCTCGCCCGTGCCGTCGCGGCCATCGGTCCCGCCGGCGGCCAGCGCCACGCCCACGCGGCCGGCGAGCGCCAGCGCCGCGGCCAGCGCGAGCTGCCGGCAGCGCCCGCCGCGGCCGGGGTGCGCCGGCAGCCGCACGGGCGTCTCGCCGCCCCAGACATGCACGCCGGGCGGCGCCGCCTCCGCCAGCCAGCGCCCGAGCCGCCGGCCTGCATCGGCGGCCTCGCCGTCCAGCAGTCCGTGATCCGTGCCGGCGAGGCCCGCGTCCTTCGCGGCGGCCAGCACGCCGGCGCGGGCGGTGGCGTTCGAGGCCACTACCCGGTGGCGGATGCGGGCGAAGACGGGATCGTCCGGCGGCGGGGGCGGCGGCGCCGCGGCGGCCATGGACCGCACCCAGGCGGGCAGACCTTCCGGCAGGCCCGCGGCGGGCGGTGGCGGCGCCAGCGGGCCGGAGCCGATCACCGCCGGGTCGTCGCCCGGGACGTCCGAGACCGCGAGCACCACCGCGCGAGCGCGCAGACGCCGCGCGAGCCGGCCGCCCTTGAGGGCGGAGACGGCGCGGCGGACGGCGTTCACGGCCCCGATCCCGAGCCCGCTCGCCAGCAGCCAGCGGTTGAGGCGCGCGAGATCATCCAGGCCGTGGCCCGGCGGCGGCAGCTCCAGCATGGCCGAGGCGCCGCCGGAGACCAGGAAGAGCACGGTGCCCTCCGGCGGCACCGCCGCCACCGCCGCCGCGACGGCCTCGCCGGCGGCGAGGCTGCCCTCATCCGGCAGGGGATGGCCCGCCTGCAGCAGCCGGCCGCCCGGCGGAGCCCCGTCGCAGTAGCCCGGGGCCGACACCACCAGCGCGCCCGGCCAGCGCGGGCCCAGGGCCTCGCGCGCCCCTGCCGCCATGGCGCAGGCGGCCTTGCCCACGGCGATCACGGCCAGCGGGCCGGGCGGCAGGGGCTCCGCCCGCAGCGCCCGGCACACCGCCGCACGCGCGTCGGCGGCGGCCACCCCGGCCGCCCACAGGCGGCGCGCCAGCCGGGCGGCGCGCCGTGCCCCGGACCAGCCCTCCGGCTCCGGGTTCGGCCCCTGCGACATCACCCACCCCGCCTCCTGCGCGCTCGCGACGTCTCGCCGCACCTGCCGGCTCCGCCGCCCCGCGCTCGCGCCGCGGCCCGGCCGCTCATCCGCCCCGGGCGGCGGCCAGCCCCCGCTCGAGGTCGGCGATGATGTCGGCCACGTCCTCCAGGCCCACCGCCACGCGCAGCAGCCCCTCCGTGATCCCCGCCTCGGCGCGCGCCTCGGGGCTGAGCCGGCCGTGGGTGGTGGAGGCCGGGTGCGTGAGGGTGGTGCGCACGTCGCCCAGGTTGGCCGTGACCGAAACCAGCTCCGTGGCGTCCACGAAGCGCCAGGCCGCCTCGCGCCCGCCCTCGACCTCGAAGGTGACGATGCCGCCGAAGCCCGACTGCTGGCGTGCCGCGAGCGCATGCTGCGGGTGGCTGGGGAGCCCGGGATAGAGCACCCGCGTGACCCCCGCCCGGCCCTCCAGCCAGCGCGCCACCGCCAGGGCGTTCTCGCAGTGGGCGCGCATGCGCACCGGCAGCGTCTCCAGCCCCTTGAGGAAGACCCAGGCGTTGAAGGGGCTCATGGCGGGGCCGGCCGTGCGCAGGAAGCCGAAGACCTCCCTGCCCACGCGCTCGGCGTCGCCCACCACCGCGCCGCCCACGCAGCGCCCCTGCCCGTCCAGGTACTTGGTGGCCGAGTGGATCACGATGTCGGCGCCGAGCTCGAGCGGGCGCTGGAGCACGGGGGTGGCGAAGACGTTGTCCACCACCAGCAGCGCGCCATGGTCGTGGGCGAGCCCGGCGAGGCGGCCGATGTCGGCCACCTCCGTGAGCGGATTGGAGGGCGTCTCCAGGAAAAGCATGCGCGTGCGCGGCGTGATGGCCGCCTCCCAGGCGCCATAGTCGGTGAGCGGCACGAAGGTGGTCTCGACCCCGAAGCGCGCGAGCCAGGTCTCCAGCAGCACCACGGTGCTGCCGAAGACGGCCCTGGAGCAGACCACATGGTCGCCCGAGCGCAGCAGCGCCATGCAGGTGGCGAGGATGGCCGCCATGCCGGAGGCGGTGGCCACGCAGGCCTCGCCGCCCTCGAGCGCGGCGAGCCGCGCCTCGAAGGCGCGCACGGTGGGATTGGTGAAGCGCGAATAGATGTTGCCGGGGCGCTCGCCGGCAAAGCGTGCCGCGGCCTCCTCGGCCGAGCCGAAGACGAAGCTCGAGGTGAGGAAGATGGGCTCGGCGTGCTCGCCCTCGGGCGTGCGCCGCTGCCCCGCGCGCACCGCGCGCGTGGCGAGCCTCCACCGCCGCTCGCCGCCCTCGCTCATGGGTGGAAGTATCCGGGCAGCGGGCGGGAGGCCGCAAGGGGCAAGGGGCGCGGTGGCCTGGAGAGGCCCATGGGGTCGTCGCGGGCACCGCCCCGCCGCCGCGGCGGCGGTGCCGTTCCCGCCCCACCGGGGGGCGCGGAGGGAAGGAGACCGCGCCCGCCTAGGGCGCGTTGTGCAGCTCGATGACGGCGGGACCCTCGGCGGCGGCACGGCGGCGCGCCTTGGCCTCGTCGTTGCGCGCCGCCTCCAGGCTGCTGAGGTAGTCGGCGTCCACGTCACCGGTGACGTAGCGGCCGTCGAAGACCGAGGCCTCGAAGTCGGCGATCTCCGGGTTGCCGCGGCGCACGGCCTCCATGAGGTCCGGCAGGGTCTGGTAGATGAGGCGGTCGGCCCCGATGGCCTCGGCCACCTCCGCCTCCGTGCGCCCGTGGGCGATGAGCTCGCTCGCCGCCGGCATGTCGATGCCGTAGACGTTGGGGAAGCGCACGGGCGGGGCCGCGGAGGCGAAGTAGACCCGGCGCGCGCCCGCCTCGCGCGCGAGCTGGATGATCTGCCGGGAGGTGGTGCCGCGGACGATGGAATCGTCCACCAGCAGCACGTTCTTGCCCTTGAACTCCAGCGAGATGGCGTTGAGCTTCTGGCGCACCGAGCGCTTGCGCTCCTTCTGCCCGGGCATGATGAAGGTGCGCCCGATGTAGCGGTTCTTGATGAAGCCCTCGCGGTACTTGAGCCCCAGCACGTTGGCGAGCTGCAGGGCCGCGGTGCGGCTGGTATCCGGGATGGGGATGACCACGTCGATGTCGTGGTCGGGCCACTCGTGGCGGATGCGCGCGGCGAGCCGCTCGCCCATGCGCAGGCGCGCCTTGTAGACCGAGACGCCGTCGATGAAGGAGTCGGGCCGGGCGAGATACACGAACTCGAATATGCAGGGCCTGAGCTCGCAGCGGTCGGCGCACTGGCGCCGATGCAGGGTGCCGTCGGCCTCGATGTAGACCGCCTCGCCGGGGCCGACATCGGCCTCGAGCTCGAAGCCCAGCACGTCGAGGGCCACGCTCTCGGAGGCCACGGCCCACTCCACCCCCTCGGGCGTCTCGCGCCGGCCGTACACCACGGGGCGGATGCCCCAGGGATCGCGGAAGGCGACGATGCCGTAGCCCGTGATCATGGCCACGGCCGCGTAGGCCCCGCGGCAGCGCCGGTGCACGCCCGCCACCGCCTCGAACACCGCCTCCGGCGTCAGGCGCAGCCCCGCGGCGCGGGCGAGCTCCTGGGCGAAGACGTTGAGCAGGATCTCGGAGTCGGAGTCGGTGTTGATGTGGCGGCGGTCGGCCAGGAAGAGCTCGCGCTTGAGGGCCTCGGCGTTGGTGAGGTTGCCGTTGTGGGCGAGCGAGATGCCGAAGGGCGAGTTGACGTAGAAGGGCTGGGCCTCGGCCGAGCTCGAGTTGCCCGCCGTGGGATAGCGGACGTGGCCGATGCCCATGCGCCCCTGGAGGCGCAGCATGTGGCGGGTGTGGAAGACGTCGCGGACGAGGCCGTTGTCCTTGCGCAGGTAGAGGCGCTCGCCGTCGCAGGTCATGATGCCCGCCGCGTCCTGCCCGCGGTGCTGCAGCACCGTGAGACCGTCGTAGAGGGCCTGGTTGACGGGAGAGCGGGCGACGATCCCGATGATGCCGCACATGGGCCTCGTTACGTCTCCTTCGCCGTCAGAAGCGGATGCCCTCGGCCACCTCCGCCGGCAGCAGCCCGCGCAGCCACAGGGCGATGCGCACGAAGTGCCCGAGCAGGGCCGACTCCCGCCACCATGGATCCTGCGGGAGCGGCGTGAGGCCTGCGAGCAGCACCAGCACCGCCACCACGGCCACCCCGCGCGCCACCCCGAACAGCACGCCCACCATGCGGTCGGTGCCCGTCAGCCCCGTGCGGTCCACCAGCCGCCCGGCGGCCCAGTTGACCAGCCCGCCGAGGAGCAGGGTCCCCAGGAAGAGGGCGCCGAAGGCCACGGCGAGCCGCACCGAGGGGGTGGCGATATGCGGCGCGAGCGCCGCCGCCAGGGGCTCCGAGAAGGCCAGCGCCATCCAGAAGGCGGCGATCCAGGCAGCGAGCGAGAGCGCCTCGCGCACGAAGCCGCGCCACATGCTGATGAGCGCGGACACGAGGATGACGCCGACGATGACGTAGTCGGCCCAGTTCATCCGCCGTGCCGTCCATCCCGCTGCTTCCGCCTGCCGGCCGCTGCCCCGTGCACCTTCATTCTACCGGCGGGGGCCGGGCGGCGCGAGCGCGGCCCGAAAGGGCGTCGAGGGCAGAAGCGCTGGAAAAGCGAGTGTGCGCACGCTCAGCGCACGGCCTCGCGGCCGGGCTCGTGGGGCACGACGATGGGCTCGAGCCCGGCGGCCTGAGCGACGCGCGCGCGCAGCCCCTCGGCGTCCGCGCGCGTCGGCTCCGGCCCAACGCGCACGCGCCAGGCCTGCGCCCCGTCCGGGCCGGCGTAGGGCTCGACGAAGGCGGCGAAGCCCTGGGCGCGCAGGCGGTCGCGCAGCCTGAAGGCGTTCTCGCGCCGGGTGAAGCTGCCGGCCTGCACCGCCCAGCCGTAGCGCCCGTCGGCCCGGGGCGCGGGCGCCTGCGTGGCCTGGGCGCGGATGGCCGCCGCCTCGGCCTCGGTGGGCAGCTCGGCCGGCAGCGGGGGCGGCGGCGCCGGCATGGCGCCGGGGAGCTCGCCCACGCCCTCCCCGTCCAGCAGCGGCGGGATGGCGATGACCGCCACCGCCACCAGCACGATGGCGCCGATGAGCCGCTCGCGGGTGCGCTGGTCCATGACGTCCACAGGCTAGCACGCTACAGCGCGGCCAGTGCGATGCCCACGGTGTGGAAGGAGCCCGTGACCAGGATGCGGTCGCCGGGCACGGCCTCCGCCGCGGCCGCCGCCAGCGCCGCCGCCACGTCCGCGTGGGCATGGACCGGGGCCGCCCCGGCGCCCGCCAGGCGGCGCGCGAGCGCCGGCCCGTCGAGCCCGCGGGGCACACCCAGCCCGGCCGCATGCCAGGCATCCACCACGGGGGCGAGCGCGCGCGCGAAGCCCGCCACGTCCTTGTCCTCCAGCATGCCGAGCACGCACACGGTGCGCCCCCGCGCCGGCTCGGCCGCGAGCGCCCGGGCGAGCGCGGCGGCCGCGTCCGGGTTGTGGGCCACGTCCAGGATCCGCTCCACCGGGCCGGGCAGACGCTGCAGGCGCCCGGGCAGCCGCGCCGTGCTCACCCCCTTCGCCACCGCGCCCGAGGCGAGGAAGCGCCCGGCAGCGGCGGCGGCGGCCCGTGCCGCCGCAACCGCGGTGGCGGCGTTGTCACGCTGGTGCGGACCCGCCAGTCCCGGCTCGGGCAGGATGAGCGTCTCCTCGCCCTCGTCGTAGGCCCATTGGCCGGGGCCGGCCGCACGCAGGTCGAACTCGCGCCCCCGGCGCAGGAGCGGCGCGGCCAGCGTCTCGGCGGCCCGCCGCACGCTCGCGGGCGGGTCCGGCTCGCCCAGCACGGCCGCACGCCCCGCGCGCAGGATGCCGGCCTTCTCCCGGCCGATGGCCTCGCGGTCGGGGCCGAGCCAGTCCGTATGGTCCAGCCCCACGGTGGTGATGACCGCCACGTCAGGGTCCACCACGTTGACCGCGTCCAGCCGCCCGCCGAGGCCCACCTCCAGCAGGGCGGCGTCGAGGCCCGCACGCGCGAAGAGCCACAGGGCGGCCAGCGTCCCGAACTCGAAGTAGCTGAGGGTGGTCGCGCCGCGGGCGGCGTCCACGGCGGCGAAGGCCTCCATCAGGGCGGCGTCGTCCACGGGCGCGCCGGCGATGCGCACGCGCTCGTTGTAGCGCACGAGATGCGGGGAGGTGTAGGCGCCCACGCGCCACCCGGCGGCCGTGAGGATGGCCTCGAGGAAGGCCACCACCGAGCCCTTGCCGTTGGTGCCGGCGACGGTGACCACCACCGGCGCCGGCCTCGGCGCGCCGAGGGCGTGCCACACGGCCTCCACCCGCTCCAGGCCCAGATCCACCGCCCTGGGATGGAGCGTCTCCTGCCAGCCCAGCCACGCCGCCAGCGTGGCGAACCGCGGCGTCACGGCCATGCCAGGGCTCAGGGCGCGGGGCGGCGGGTGAGCATGGCGAGGAGCGACGCCACGCGGCTGCGCAGCTCGCGCCGGTCCACGATCATGTCGACGGCGCCGTGCTCGAGCAGGAACTCCGCGCGCTGGAAGCCCTCCGGCAGCTTCTCGCGCACGGTCTGCTCGATGACGCGCGGGCCGGCGAAGCCGATGAGCGCCCCCGGCTCGGCGATGAGGATGTCGCCCAGCATCGCGAGGCTGGCCGAGACGCCGCCCATGCAGGGGTCGGCGAGCACGGAGACGTAGGGGATGCCGCGCGCCTGCAGGCGACGCAGCGCCGCGGCCGTCTTGGCCATCTGCATGAGCGAGAGCAGCCCCTCCTGCATGCGCGCCCCGCCCGAGGCGGAGAAGCACACCAGGGGGGCCTGGCGGGCGAGCGCCGCGTCCACCCCGCGCACGAAGCGCTCACCGACCACCGAGCCCATGGAGCCGCCCATGAAGCCGAACTCGAAGGCGGCGGCCACCACGGGCATGCCCTCGAGCGCGCCCGCCATGACCACGAGCGCGTCGCGCTCGCCGGTCTGCTTGTGGGCCTGGGCCAGGCGGTCCTTGTAGCGCTTGGAGTCCTTGAACTTCAGCGGATCGGCCGGCACGATCTCCGCCCCGATCTCCTCGCGCGGCTCCGGGTCGAGGAAGGCCTCCAGGCGGCGGCGCGCTCCGATGCGCCGGTGATGGCCGCACTTGGGGCAGACGTCCAGGTTGCGCTCGAGCTCGGCGCGGTAGAGGATGGCCTGGCAGGCCTCGCACTTGGTCCACAGGCCCTCCGGCACCTTGCCGCGCGCGCGGCCCTCGGTGCGGATGCGCGAGGGCATCAGCTTCTTGAACCAGCTCATGCGCCTCCCCTCAGCCTGCGCGCGCCTCGCCCTGGACGCAGGCCCCGTCCATGGCGGCACGCAGCTCGGCCACCAGCGCGCGCGCGGCCGCCACGGCGCGCTGCGGCCCGGCCTCGGCCACGCGCCGCACCAGGGCGCTGCCCACGATGACGGCGTCGGCGAAGCACGCCACACGCGCGGCCGAGGCCCCGTCGCGGATGCCGAAGCCCACGCCGATGGGGAGCGTGGTCTGGCGCCGGATGGCCGCCACCCGCCGCGCCACCGCCTCGGTGTCGAGGGCGTCCGAGCCCGTGACGCCCTTGAGCGAGACGTAGTAGACGAAGCCGCCGGCCGCGTCGCAGATGCGCCGGATGCGGTCCGAGGGGGTGGTGGGCGCAAGCAGGTAGACCGGATGGAGCCCCCGCGCGCGCAGGGCCGCCCCCAGCGCCTCGCCCTCCTCCGGCGGCATGTCCACCGTGAGCACGCCGTCCACCCCCGCCTCGGCCGCCGCCGCGGCGAAGGCCTCGCAGCCCATGGCCTCGATGGGGTTGAGGTAGCCCATGAGCACCACGGGCGTTGCGGCGTCGTCCTCGCGGAAACGCGCCACCAGCTCCAGGGTGCGGCGCAGGCTCATGCCGCGCCCGAGCGCGCGCTCGCAGGCGGCCTGGATCACGGGCCCGTCGGCCATGGGGTCGGAGAAGGGCACGCCCAGCTCGATCAGATCCGCGCCCGCCTCCACCACGGCGTGCAGGAGCGGGACGGTCAGCGCCGGGTCGGGATCGCCCGCGGTGAGGTAGGGCACCAGCGCGCGCCGGCCGGCGGCCCGCAGGGTCTCGAAGCGGCGGTCGATGCGGTTCACAGCGTGATCCCCTCGCGGCGGGCCACCGTGTGCACGTCCTTGTCGCCGCGGCCGGAGAGGTTCACCACGATGAGCCCGTCGGGGCCGAGCTCGCGCGCGAGCCGCATGGCCCAGGCGAGCGCGTGGGAGGACTCCAGCGCCGGCAGGATGCCCTCGGTGCGCGTGAGATCGTGGAAGGCCTCCAGGGCCTCTTCGTCCGTGACCGCCACGTAGCGGGCGCGGCCGCTCTCCTTGAGCCAGGCGTGCTCGGGACCGACGCCCGGGTAGTCGAGCCCGGCGGAGATGGAGTGCGTCTCCAGGATCTGGCCATCGGCGTCCTGCATGAGGTAGGTGCGGTTGCCGTGCAGCACGCCCGGGCGGCCCGCGCTGAGCGGGGCGGCGTGGCGGCCGGTCCCGATCCCCTCGCCTGCGCCCTCCACGCCCCACAGGGCCACCTCGCGGTCGTCCAGGAAGGGATGGAACAGGCCGATGGCGTTGGAGCCGCCGCCCACGCAGGCGACCAGCGCATCCGGAAGCCGGCCCTCGGCCTCCAGGATCTGGCGCCGCGCCTCGCGCCCGATCACGCACTGGAAGTCGCGCACCATGGCGGGATAGGGGTGCGGGCCTGCCACGGTGCCGATGATGTAGAAGGTGTCGTCCACGTGGGTGACCCAGTCGCGCAGGGCCTCGTTGAGCGCGTCCTTGAGGGTGCGCGAGCCCGAGCGCACCGGCACCACCTCCGCCCCCAGGAGGCGCATGCGGTAGACGTTGATGGCCTGGCGCTCGACATCCACCTCGCCCATGTAGACCACGCAGCGCAGGCCCAGGCGCGCGGCCACGGTGGCGGTGGCCACGCCGTGCTGGCCCGCGCCGGTCTCGGCGATGACGCGCGTCTTGCCCATGCGGCGGGCGAGCAGGGCCTGGCCCACGGTGTTGTTGATCTTGTGGGCGCCGGTGTGGGTGAGGTCCTCGCGCTTGAGGTAGATGCGCGCCCCGCCCAGGCGACGGCTCCAGCGCTCGGCATGGTAGAGCGGCGTGGGGCGGCCCACGTAGTGGGCGAGGTCTCGGTCGAGCTCGGACAGGAAGGCCGGGTCACGGAGATGGCGCTCATAGGCCTCGGTGAGGGCCTCGAGCGGGGCCATCAGGGTCTCGGCCACGAATCGGCCGCCGAAGCGGCCGAAGTGCCCGCGCGCATCCGGCAGGCCGCCGGCGGCCGCCGGCACCGGGTCAGGAATGCTCGCCACGTCGCACCTCTCGCATGAACGCCTCGATCCGCGCCGGATCCTTGATGCCCTTGCGCGCCTCCACGCCGCTGGAGACGTCCACCGCCCACGGGCGCACCCTGCGCACCGCCTCGGCCACGTTCTCCGGCGCGAGCCCGCCGGCCAATACCACGGGCCGGTCCAGCCCGGCGGGTATCCGGCCCCAGTCGAAGGCCTCGCCCGTGCCGCCGCTGCGTCCGCCGCCGTGGCTGTCGAGCAGCAGCCCCGCCGCGTCCGGGTAGCGCGCGGCCCAGGCCGCCGGGTCCACCCCCGCCCCCATGGGCACGGCCTTGAGGTAGGGCAGCCCGAAGCGGCGGCACAGCGCCGGGGGCTCGTCGCCGTGGAACTGGAGCATGCCCACCGGCACCTCCGCCAGCACGGACTCCACCGCCTCCGGCGCCGGATCCACGAACAGGGCCACGGCCGTCACGAAGGGCGGCAGCGCGCGGGCGATGGCCGCGGCCTGTGTCGGCGTCACCGCCCGTGGGCTCGGCGCGTGGAAGACCAGGCCGATGGCGTCGGCGCCGGCGCGCGCCGCGCACAGGGCGTCCTCCACGCGGGTGATCCCGCAGATCTTGACCCGAACGCGACCCAATCCGGCACCCGTGGTGTCGTATCAGCTTAGCATGCGGCCCCGGGCCCCGGCAGCCAGGCCGGTGCTTCGGGCCCGGGCAGGCCGAAGCGTGCGGGGTAGCGCACACCCAGCAGGTACAGGCCCTCGGCGGGCGCGGTGGGGCCGGCGCGGGTGCGGTCGCGCCCCTCGAGCAGCTCGGCGATCCAGCCGGCGGGGCGCTCGCCCGTGCCCACCAGCAGGAGGCTCCCCACGATGTTGCGCACCATGTGGTGGAGGAAGGCGTTGGCCTCGACCTCGAACCAGACGATGTCGCCGCTGCGGCCGACCTCGATCCGCGAGAGGCGGCGCACCGCATGGCGCGCCTGGCAGCCGGCGGCGCGGAAGGCCGAGAAGTCGTGCTCGCCGGCGAGCGCACCGGCCGCCTCGGCCATGCGGTCCGCGTCCAGGGGCGCGCCATGGTGCCAGGCGGCGCGGTGGCGCAGCAACGCCGGGCGCGCACGTCCCTCCGCGACCAGGTAGCGATAGATGCGCGCAGTGGCCGAGAAGCGCGCGTCGAAATCCTCGGGCACCGGGCGCGCCCAGCGCACGGCCACGTCCCGCGGCAGGTGGGCGTTGACCCCCAGCACCCAGGCGCGCTCGGGCCGCGCCGCGCCCGTGTCGAAGTGCGCCACCTGCCCCCAGGCGTGGACGCCGGCGTCGGTGCGGCCGGCGCAGCGCGTGGCGACCGCGCGGCCGGCCACGCGCGCCAGCGCCGCCTCCACACAGGCCTGCACGGAGCGCGCGTGCGCCTGGCGCTGCCAGCCGGCGAAGCCGCTGCCGTCATACTCGATGCCGATAGCGATGCGCACCGCTCGTCGCTTCTACCGCCCTCGCCTCGCCGCCGCAAGGGCGGCGGCACCGTGGGCACGTGATGTGCGGGCGGCGAGGCGGTCTGCGCGGGACGCGAGGACCGTCCCTGGCGCTCGGCGCCGTCAGGCAACCAGCAACAGCCCGAGGACGACCGCGGGCACGGCCCACTCCCAGGCCCGCGGGCGGCCCTGCGCGGGCACTGCCACGGGGGCGGGCTCGGCCGCCTCGGCCCGGGCGAGGGTCTCGCGCCACAGCGCCGCCGCGCCCGCCACGAGCGCGCCGGGCCGACGCCCCGCCGTCGCGACGGCGGCCAGCGCGCGCTGGCGGGCCGGGGCCACCTGCTCCAGCGTGAGGGCCAGGCGCAGGGCGAGCCGGTCGGCGAAGCGCGCCCCCGCGGGCCGC